>NZ_CAWMRY010000020.1:0-81680 GCF_963870295.1 Aeromonas sp. ANP5
GCCTTCTGGCTGCCGTTTTTGTATCTGCTCATTGGTTGCGCCATCAATTTTCCGGAGGTGGCGCGGGGGGCGTACTCTTTTTCTTGTGCTTGCGCACCCGCATGTAGTTGCGGCGCACGCCGTAGGAGATGAGCACTCCGGCCAGCAGGGCGACCAGCAGCATCAGCCGCTGTTTCTCCTGCACCACCTTGAGCCGGGTATCCTTGTCTGCCAGCATCTGCTGCTCTTCCAGGGTGATGCGCAGGAAGCCGATGGTCTGCTCGCCATCCCGGATCTCCTGCACGAACTGGATCCGCCCCTTTCCCTGCTCAGGCAGTGATTTGTTATCGCTGCCGATGGGCAGCAGGCTCTCCAGCGGCACCGCCTGCTCAGACTGGGCGAGGGGAATGCCGCGTCCGTCGTAGAGGGTGGCATCGAGGATCTCCGGCTCGGCCGCCAGATCCCGCGCCAGCCGCTCCAGCTCGCTGCTCTTCTCCTCCTTGATCCAGCGTTTCATGTCTCGGGCAGCATAGGCGACCAGCGCCTGCGCCCGGTTGCGCGCTTCGCTGTGCAGTGAGGCCTGGCTTTCACCCTGCATATGAATAAGCACACCGAGCACCCAGCATCCGAGCAGGATACCGGCACCCAGGCTGAGAACACGTTTGATGGGAAGATGACGCTGCAAGCGCGAGACCTCATGGTAACAAGGAGTGGCGGGATCTTGGCGCTTGCCTGTACAAAAAGCAATACGCTACTCTGGGCCAGCATTGTTAACCCCCTGATCACCAAGGAAGGCGTATCCCTTATGTTGTTGTCCCGGCTCCCCCCTCTGTTATCCGATTGGCCCGCGTTGTTGTCCGGCTCACCCTGTTGGCAGCTCAGCGCAGATGCGTTGCAACCGACAGAGACTCCGCTGGCTGGCGGCTGGTTGGTGCTGTTTGGCAAGGGGCTGGGCGCCTCCCATCTGGCGCGTCTGTCGCCACTGTTGGCTGCACAGGAGTTGGCGGCCACCCTCTATCCTCCCACCGAGGTGGCGGGCGTGCCGCTGCTGCTGCTTGGCTGCGATCGCTTCTCTGCCGAGCTGGTGGCCGAGCTCAAGAGCGGTGAGTGGGAGATCGATCTCTGCCATCTGCCCGCGCTACCGACCCTGAACGAGCCCGGCCTGCTGGTGATGGATATGGACTCCACCGCGATCCGCATTGAGTGTATAGACGAGATTGCCCGCCTTGCCGGGGTTGGCGAGCAGGTGGCGGCAGTGACGGCCGCGGCGATGCAGGGCAAGCTGGAGTTTTCCGACAGCCTGCGCAATCGGGTGGCCCTTCTGGCAGGCGCGCCGGTCACCATCCTCGACGAGGTGGCGGCATGGATGCCCTGGATGCCGGGCTTGCAGCTGATGGTCGATACCCTCAAAGGGGCGGGTTGGAAGGTGGCCATCGCCTCCGGCGGTTTTACCCGTTTTGCTGGCCAGTTGCAGCGCGAGCTGGGGCTCGATGCCATCTTCGCCAACGAGTTGGCGGTGGAAGGGGGTCAGCTGACCGGCAAAGTGAGCGGGCGCATCGTTGATGCCAGCGTCAAGGCCGAGGTGTTGCAGCAGCTTGCTCAGGAGTACGGCATTGCTGCCGCCCAGACCGTGGCCATCGGCGATGGTGCCAACGATCTCAAGATGATGGGGGTCGCTGGCCTTGGCATCGCCATTCACGCCAAGCCGCTGGTGCGGGCGCAGGCGGCGGCCACCCTCAATCATCACGATCTGGAGGGGGTGATCTGCCTGCTGGCGGCGCGGGCCTGCAGCGAGCAACGTTGGGACAAGCGCTGACAGTGTTTCAAGGAGGAAACCAATAAAATGGAATTGTTGCAGCAGTCTCTGTTTATCCCCTGTGGTGGCCATCAATTGCATGTTCGCCATATCAAACCCCGGGTCGCCGTGCATGGAGAGCCGATCCTGATGGTGCATGGCGCCATCGAAAATGGGCGGATTTTCTATACCGAATCGGGCAAGGGGCTGGCCTGCTTTCTGGCCCGTCACGGCTATCAGGTCTATGTGGCTGATTTGCGGGGGCGGGGGCTCAGCACTCCTGCCATCGCCGAGAAGGCAGAGCACGGTCAGCATGAGCTGATCACCGAGGATCTGCCCGCCCTGCAGCGCTGGATTGCCGAGCGCCATCATGGCTTCAAGGTGCATTGGGTGGCCCACTCCTGGGGCGGTGTCATCATGGCCTCGACCCTGGTGCGCTTCCCCGAGCTGGCGGATCAGGTGGCCAGCCTGCTGTTTTTTGGCACCAAGCGCGGCGTGTCGGTGCACAATCCCGAGCGTTGGCTGAAGGTGGATCTGATCTGGAATCGGCTGGCCCCCTGGCTGGCCCGCCGCCGTGGTTTTCTGGCTGCTCGCACTCTGAAGATCGGTGCTGACGACGAGCCGCTGCGCTATCTGCAGGAGACCATCCCCTGGGTCAAGTGCGGCCCCTGGCAGGATCCTCACGACGGTTTTGCCTATGACGAGGCGGCGGCACGGGTCAACTGGCCACCGCTCTGGATGATTTCGGCCAAAGCGGACAAGGTGCTGGGTCACCCGACCGATGTGCGCCGTTTCAGCGACGAGATGGGTTCGGTCACTCGTCACACCCGATTGGGGCGGGATAACGGCAACCGCCTCGATTATGACCACATCAATATGCTGACCGCCCCGCAGGCCCAGGAGGATCACTTCCCCCAGATCCTCGACTGGCTGATCAACCCGCAGGCGGCATGACAAAAAAACAGGGCGCCTCGAGCGCCCTGTTTCATTTTTGTCTGTTTCCGGATCATCAGTTCAGTGGTTGCGTGATGCCAAAGCGGAACAGAGTGGCCTGGGTGGTATCGGTCAGTTCGCCTACCCCCACCACGCTCCAGAGCTCCTCTTCCAGCTTGCGCGCCTTGTGGATGGCGAACTTGGCGATGTAGTCCAGCTCGTTGGCGATGAAGTTGGTGTCGGGCCGTCCGGTACGGGAGATGCCGACCAGCACCGAGTAGAACTCCCCCTGTTGCTGCGCCAGCTCGATGAACTGACGCTTCTCTTTGACGTTGGCAAAGCTGCTGGCCAGCCGGCTGCTGAAGATGGGCAGGCCAGCCTTGGTCTGGATGCTGGCGATATAGACCTCGTCTTCTCTCGGTTTGTCCTCCCGCTCGATGGCGCGAAGCGGGTTCATCAGCAGCTCCTTGAGCAGCTCCCCCTGAAACAGCGGGTAGAGGTTCTCCTGCTCCGGCAGCTCGGCACAGGCTTGCAGCAGCCGCTGCAGACTGCGCGGTTGCAGCGACTTGCCAATGGAGGCCGGTTTGGGCGCGCCTTTCAGCTTGTTGACGTAGACCGGCGAGTTGAACAGGTGGTGGGTATAGATGTTGCGCAGTGCCCGCGCCAGCCCACGATAGCGGCGCTGCTCCTGCGCCGCCTTGAGCTTGTTCTGGTTGCTCTCGATCAGCAGGCTGAAGAACTGGCGGCCGGTATGGCGATCCGAATCCCCTTCGATGCAGAGGTGCAGCACGGTGCGGGTCATGTTGAGGCTGACCAGCCGGTAGGAGAGGCGCTGCAGATCCATGCTCTTGGAAAGCTCCTGCAAGCGGGGCAGGGCGATGGTCACCACATCGTTCTTCTCGCCGATAAAGGCATCTTCCAGCTCGATTTGCAGGCCGTGAGTCGAGATGTCGCGGGTCCAGCCGATCCAGGATTTGCCGTTGTGATGGATGGCGACCGCGGTCTTGTGGATGTAGCGCGACTCCTTGCGCAGCTGAACATAGTGCAGGGTTTCGATCTCGAACGGGGCAACCCCCTGTTCGTGACCAAAGCGTTGCAGCTCGTTGGCGTTGTTGCTGACCCCTTCCTGATGGAACTCTTCCCGCTGGGACTCCAGCCCGATCTCCTGCAGCAGGCCGCAATAGCCGATCTGTTTGAGCCGCTCGAGCAGCAGGATATCTTGCAACTGCGGGTTGTCCTGCCCCTGCAGTTGCCCCACATCTGCCTCGATAAGATCGCACGCCTCCAGCGTGAATTTGTAGACTCGCCAGCTGGGGCGGCGCGAGCCTACCTGGAAGAAGAGGGCGGTGAGGCCACTCTGGCGCAGCTCCTCGGCGGTGGCGGAGAAGAAGTAGATGTGGCTGCGCACCGTGTGGGTAAAGCAGTAGATGATGGTCTCGGTGGTGGTGCCGGGGGCTGGGCAGAGCCGTTTCATCCGCTCTGCGCTGAAAAGCCCCGCTAGGGCATCGCGGTTTTTCTCATCGCGCCAATACTCCAGCAGGTGCTGGTTGTTTTCCGTACGCAGGGCAATCTCGAGATTGGGGCTGTCGCCGGTGCCGAAGAAGAGCGGCATGCCGGTCATCCGCGGCAGGTAGAACTGCTCATACCCCTTGATGATGGCGGCGGAGAGCAGATAGTCGACGCTGACCCGATAACGGATCTTGTTGGCATCGATAAAATCGCTGAGGAAAGCATCGAAGGCGGGCTGTTCGCCGGAGCGCACCAGCCGCAGCCAATATTTTCCCTCTTTGCTCTCTTCGCCGAGGATCTGATAGCCGACCGGCTGATGCAGCACCGGATTGGGGGTGTCCCGCTCCAGTCCGGTAAAGAAGACCTCCACTTGGGCGCCGGTGTGATAGTTCGGCAGATAGGGCACCGAGACCCGCATGCCCCCCAGCGAGAGATCGGAACTCTTGGCGAACAGCTTCTCTCCGTCCTGAAACTTGATCAGAACCGGCGAGCTGAAGTGCATCCGCTCCTGGCGGCGGCCGTAGTAGCTGGCAAAGGCAATGGTGTTGACATCATATTGCCGGAAGGGGCTGGCCGGCGGAGACAGCTGACCATCCACGCGGGCGTTGTGGTGCTGCTTTTGCCACTGTTGCAGCGCCTCGTAGACACCGAGGGTATAGATATCGCGGTAGAGATAGCACTGGGACTGGAACAGGGCAATCGCATCGGCGGGCATGAAGTGAGTGATGCCGTCGAACTCATGCACCAGGCATTCATCCTCCAGTTCATCGCGCATGTCGATGACCCTGCGGCAGGGGGAGCACTTGCGCTTGAGCTCCATCTTGATCAGAAAACGGCTGTTGCTGTTTTCCTCCTGTGTCATGCGGTTGAAGATCTCCTCGAAATCTTTCTCCCGCAGCAAGGGGACGAGTTGTTCAATCAGATGTTGCTGGTGTTCTGAATCCATTTGTTCCTGCCACGGAAAGTCACTTTTCCGATTCTGGGTTTGATCTGTCGGTCGCAAACAAGTATATCAAGCAGGAATTCATCCTGTCCCCGAGTTATCAATGGCCAAAAATAAAACTGCTTATGTTTGTTCCGAATGTGGTGCCGACTTCACACGCTGGCAAGGTCAATGCAGCGAGTGCAAGGAGTGGAATACCATTACCGAGGTGCGCCTCGGCTCGGTGAGCCCCGCTGGCAAGAGTGCCCGTTACACCGGTTATGCCGGCGCGGTCGGCAGTCAGGTACAGACACTGGCAGAGATCGCCACCACCGAAATTCCCCGTTTTACTTCAGGTTTCAAGGAGCTGGATCGGGTGCTTGGTGGCGGTGTGGTGCCCGGCTCGGCCATTTTGATCGGCGGCAACCCGGGGGCGGGCAAGTCCACCCTGCTGCTGCAAACCATGTGTGGTCTCGCTGAACGGATGAAAACCCTCTATGTCACCGGCGAGGAGTCGCTCCAGCAGGTGGCGATGCGGGCCAACCGCCTTGGGCTGCCCACCGACAAGCTGCGGATGCTCTCCGAGACCAGCGTCGAGCAGATCTGCCTGATTGCCCAGCAGGAGCAGCCGCAGATCATGGTGATTGACTCCATTCAGGTGATGCATGTGGCGGATGTGCAATCGTCCCCCGGTTCAGTCTCTCAGGTGCGCGAAGCGGCTGCGTTGCTGACCCGCTACGCCAAGCAGAATCATGTGGCCATCTTCATGGTGGGTCATGTGACCAAGGATGGCAGTCTGGCGGGCCCCAAGGTGCTGGAGCACTGCATCGACTGCTCTGTGCTGCTTGATGGTGGCCATGACTCCCGTTTTCGGACTCTGCGCTCCCACAAGAACCGCTTCGGTGCGGTCAACGAGCTGGGGGTCTTTGCCATGACCGAACAGGGGATGCGCGAGGTGAGCAACCCCTCTGCCATCTTCCTCAGCCGGGGGCAGGAGCAGGCGCCCGGTTCCATCGTCATGGTGATCTGGGAGGGCACCCGACCGCTGCTGGTGGAGTTGCAGGCGCTGGTGGACTACTCCCAGCTCTCCAACCCGCGCAGGGTGGCGGTGGGGATGGATCACAACCGGCTCGCCATGTTGCTGGCGGTGCTGCACCGTCACGGCGGGCTGCAGATGGCGGATCAGGATGTCTTCATCAACGTGGTCGGCGGGGTCAAGGTCGAGGAGACCAGTGCGGATCTGGCGCTGCTGCTGGCGATGGTCTCCAGCTTCCGGGATCAGGCGCTGCCCAAGGATCTGGTGGTGTTCGGCGAAGTGGGTCTTTCTGGTGAAATTCGCCCGGTGCCGTCCGGCCAGGAGCGGTTGCAGGAGGCGGCCAAGCACGGTTTTCGTCGAGCCATCGTGCCGCACGCCAATGCCCCCAAGCATCCCATCGAAGGGATGGAAGTGGTGCCGGTCAAGAAGCTGTCCGAGGCACTCGAGGCACTGTAATTCTCCTGCATTCCAGTCAAGACAACAGCACAACGAAAAAAGAGCGCCTCGGCGCTCTTTTTTATGGGCTGGAACCTGCCATCAGGGCTGGCTGTGTTCCAGATGCTCGCTCAGCAGTTGTTCCAGCTCGCGGTGGAGCAGCTCTTCGTCGCCGACGTTAAGCTCGATCATCCGCTTGAGGTGGGTGGCACTGTCGATATCGATGTGGTGGCAGTAGAACCCCAGCTTTTTGCTGGCTTCGTGGGTCAGCTCGACCTGCATTTTGATCTCGATATCGCTACCGCTCAGGATAAAGCTGAGCTGGTACTCCTTGTTGTCACGGCTCTCCCAGTCGTCGGGGCGGATCAGCAGGGCTCCCTGCAAGGAGACGTCGACAAGCTGGGTCTGCCACTTCTGTTCCCCCTGGGTGAGTTCTGCCATGGTCAAGTAGAGGATCCGTGCAAAACGGCGGCGCTCAGACATGCTCATCTCCTGTATGCAATAAGTGTGGACGCTAGGGTCATTGCTCTGAGTGTAATCCACCTTGGTTGCCAGTATCTTGAACTTGCTCCGAAAATGGCATTCAGGCTTGCTGGGTACTCAAGGATTCCACCACATGAAGCGCTTTGACCAAGCGGTCCTCCTGTTTGAACCGCTCTTCCAGAACCGGACCCAACTCATTGAGATCATCATCCAGTAGCAGCAATTGGGCCTCGTCGGCATCACTGTATTTGTCGTTGAACTCGAGGGCGAATTCAGTGCTGTTACGAATATGGGGATAGATGCGCTTGGCCAGCTCCAGTGTTTCGCCGCTGGCTTGCTCGAAGGCGGTGACGACGTGGTGGTAGATCTCGAAATGGCCCGCGCTGACATAGTCGACCAGGCGGTCGCAAAACTGATGCAGCTCTTCTGTTTTGGGCAGGCTGCGTTGCTTGGTCCGCGCCGGAGTAAGGCCTGCCAGCTGCATGTATCCAACCAGCAGCGCTTGCCTTGCATCCAGCCAGTCGTCGATAGCCTTATGCTTGCCTGCCAGCGCCTGCTTGGTCTGTTCCAGTTTCGTCAACATAATCCCTATCCCTCCGTGGGGCAAAGGCTGGCCGATTGTTCGGTATTCCGAGCCGTTTGAGCAGTGACACAACCTATAACTAGGGAAAATCTGGGCAAGCGTCAATAGCCATGGGGGGATAATGTTAAGTGGCGAAGAAATAGTCAGTGGATTGTGTCTGCGTGCTAGCAGGTTTCAGGCCTGCTCACGGTTTTTCGCGTGTGGAATGTGACTATTTCCGCAGATCTTGATGAAAACCCCAGCGTTTGACGCGTTCGGCTCGATAAAGGCTTTGCCTGTGCGTTTTTTTTTGCATAGAGTGACCCAGCGCTAAATGCCCGATCATAAAGGAAATGTTATGAACAAAGCTCAACTTGTCGATGCGATTGCCGCCAAAGCAGATCTGAGCAAAGCTCAGGCCAAAGTGGCTCTGGAAGAGATCATCAATGGTATTACCCAGAGCTTGAAAGAAGGTGATGCTGTGCAACTGGTCGGTTTTGGCACCTTCAAGGTCACCCACCGCGCAGGCCGCACCGGTCGTAACCCGCAAACTGGTAAAGAGATCCAGATTGCTGCTGCCAACGTGCCTTCATTCGTGGCTGGCAAGGCTCTGAAAGACGCCGTCAAGTAAGTCCGAAAGTCTGTTTTGTCCAATGCCAGTCAGCTTGCTGACTGGCATTGTTTTTATGGGATACTCCCATCCTTCCTATTAGTCCTTCCTGACTTTTCCTTCTGTCGACCTCGTTGCGGCTGAGGCCTTATGCCGTCTGCGGGTTGGATGGTAGCGGCCAGATCCGATCATAGGCCCAGGTAAAGACCATGATGTAGACGAGGTAGAAGGCGACGAAGCCGAGATCCAGCATCAGTGCGTCCCACACTCCCAAATCGAGCCAGAACATGACGCAGGGGAGGGAGAGCATCATAAAGCTCGCCTCATAGCCAAACGCGTGCAGGAAGCGGTCCAGTGGTCGTTTGTTGGTGCGCCCGCAAAGTTTGAGCAACCCCTTGTCGAACAACAGGTTCCAGCCGTAGGTCCAGGCGGTGGCGACGATGGAGAAGAAGATGGCCAGCGAACCGACCTCGGCGACGCCCTGACCGAACAGCTGGCTGATCAGCGGTGCGACCAGTGCCAGCCCGATGCCTTCGTAGAGAACCAGATAACGAAGTCGATCCGGGGTGGTGCGTAGTTGAGTACTACTCATGGGGATATGCCTCCTGTGGGAGGCGCATTCTAATCAGGGAGTGGTTAAAAGAGAAGCATCGGCCCGTCGTGACTGGCGTTGAGGGGCATGATGATGCCCCCTCATTTGCGATACTTCTCTATTGCCAATTTGGGCGTTAGCCCTGAGTGGTCAAGTCTGCGACTCAGGCGCCGGTTGGCGTGACCCGTGTCAGCATGGCAAAGCCCTCTTCCACTTGTGTGAGCTGTACCTTGACCGCCCCCAACTCGGCGAGCGAGGCAACATGAGTGCCACCACAGGGAATGGTCACCTCCTGGCCTTCCAGCATGCAGTGCCAGTAACGGGAATCGATGATCGCCTCGCCAGCGCGGCTACGGCGGATCTCGCCTCCGGCTGCGATCCAGTCGGCCAGTTGCTGGTTGACCTTCTCTTCAATCAGCGCCAGATCTGCCAGCAGCGCCTCGCTGTTGACCCCCTTCTTGCGCAGGCTCTTGCCGATGCGGTACTGCTCCCGCGATCCACAAGGCTCGACCCGAGAGCTTTGAATAGCCAGGCGGTCGAAGTCGGGCTGGCCCAGTGCATCGCGCTCGCTTACCTCCTTGCGCCAGTAGGGGGTGAGAGCCCGGTTGAGGGCCAGCGCCGCCAGATGGCAGCCACTATGGCCCAGACTCAACGCGTGGCGGGCAGCGCTATCCACTTGCAATTCGACCTGGCTGCCAACGGCCAGCGCGTGGTCTCCGGTCAGCGGATGGACCACCACGAAACTCCACCCCTCTGCGCCCCGCTTGACCGGAATCGCAGTATCGACAAACAGCTCGCCATCCGGGCTGATGGCCCCCATCCGGCAAGGGCCAATGGCGGCTTCGCCCCCTTCCCAGCGAGCATTGCCCACATCCCCCGGCTGATCGGGCCAGAGGTGGCTCTGGGGATGAAAGGGGGTGAGGTCGGTGACCAGCAGTGTGGTATCACCGCGCTGGCAGCAGACCACGCTGGCCTGCTCCTGATGATGGCCCAGTACGAAGCTGGCTCGGGTATGTTCCATGGCAAGGCTCCCGCAACGATAAATGAGAAGAGAAAGCGGCAGCATACGCCAAAGTGCGAAGAGGCTCATTAACCAGAGTTAATGAGCCCCTCTTCTCGGTTTGACGGTTCGCTAGATCATGGCGACCAGCAGATAGGCGTTGAGCCCGATCACCAGCGCAACGATAAGGCGTCCTACCGCCTGGGTGACGGGGTGGTTACGATGTTGTCCCATCAGTGCCCGATCGCCGGTCAGCATCAACAGCGGGATCAGGGCCAGCGCGATGCCAAAGCTCAGGATCACCTGACTCAACACCAGAATTTCGGTGGTGTTGAGTCCCATGGCGATTACCACGAAGGCGGGAGCCATGGTGATGGCGCGACGCAGCCAGAGTGGGATGGTAAAGCGGACAAAGCCCTGCATTACCACTTGCCCGGCCAGGGTGCCCACCACGGTAGAGCTGATGCCGGAGGCGACCAGCGAGAGGCCAAACAGGGTGGCGGCAGCCTGACCCAGCAGCGGAGTGAGGGTCTGGTAGGCGGATTCCAGCTCCGCCACCTGCTGGTGGCCCGAGCTGTGGAACGCGGCGGCCGCCATCGCCATCATCGCCAGATTGACGAAGCCGGCGATGGTCATGGCAATCGCCACATCGACCCGGGTGGTGTGCAGCCGCTGGCTGACCGAGCCCTGATCCTGCGTGTGCTGGGTCAGTGCCGAGTGCAGGTAGATAACGTGGGGCATCACGGTAGCACCGAGCACACCGGCGGCCAGATAGACGGCATCGCTGTTGGGCAGACCGGGGAAGAGAGCCCCTTCCAGCAGGCTGGGCAAATGGGGGCGGGAGAAGATCAGCTCGACGATATAGGCCGCCGCGACAAACAGCAGCAGGCCACCGACCACGAACTCCAGTGGTTTCTGACCACGGGACTGCAACATCAGGATCCCCCAGGTCACCACGGCGGTGATACAGGCTCCTTCAAGCAAGGTCACGCCAAGCAGCAGTTTGAAGCCGACTGCGGCGCCGATAAATTCGGCGAGATCGGTGGCCATGGCGATGATCTCTGCCTGCACCCAGTAGGCCCAGACCGCCGGTTTCGGCAGTCGGTCGCGGATGTGCTCCGCCAGATTCTTGCCGGTGACGATGCCAAGTTTGGCCGAGAGGGTCTGCACCAGCATTGCCATCAGGTTGGCCCATACCACCACCCAGAGCAACTGGTAGCCAAAGGTAGAGCCCGCCTGAATATTGGTGGCGAAGTTGCCCGGGTCGATATAGCCGATGGCGGCGATAAAGGCTGGCCCGAGCAGGGTCAGTTTGAATTTGCGGGCTGGAATCGTAGTCGTCAGTGCGGGTTGCATGGCATCACCCTCCATAAGGATATGGAGAGAGAATAGATCTAAGTGATAATCATTATCAATTGTTGTTTCTGATGATTTCCATCGGGAAAAACATTTAAGGCGGTCAGTTGCAGTGAGGGATGTGATTTCGTACAATACGCCGCCCTAGAAAAGCAGCGACTAAACACCTTTATGTTCCTTGCCTCCGAGGTCTGGCTGCACCTGGGCGGAGGCTGAATTAATCCGTAAGGAGCTAAAATGCGTCATTACGAAATCGTCTTCATGGTTCATCCGGACCAGAGCGAGCAAGTTCCCGGCATGATTGAGCGTTACACCGGCGCCATCACCACCTCCGGTGGCACCATTCATCGCCTGGAAGATTGGGGCCGTCGTCAGCTGGCTTACCCGATCGACAAACTGCACAAAGCCCACTACGTTCTGATGAACGTAGAAGCAGAGCAAGCCGTTATCGATGAGCTGGAAACCAACTTCCGCTTCAACGATGCCGTTATCCGCAACATGATCATGCGCACCAAGCACGCCGTGACTGAAGTTTCTCCGATGGCCAAGGCCAAAGAAGAGCGCTTCACCCGTCGTGACGACGAGCGCCGCGAAGAAGCTACTGAAGCTGCTTCCGAAGAGTAATTCTGGATCACTGACTAGAGGATAAAGGCCATGGCACGTTATTTCCGTCGTCGTAAGTTCTGCCGCTTCACCGCCGAGAACGTTACCGAGATCGACTACAAAGATATCGTTACTCTGAAAAACTACATCACTGAATCTGGCAAGATCGTACCGAGCCGTATCACCGGTACCCGCGCCAAGTATCAGCGTCAGCTGGCACGCGCCATCAAGCGTGCTCGTTACCTGGCTCTGCTGCCGTACACCGATCTGCACAACAAGTAAGAATCGGCCCGGCACTTAAGCCTAACTCAACGAAATTTATAGAGGAAAGGTAATGCAAGTTATCCTGCTCGACAAAATCGCCAAACTGGGCGGTCTGGGTGACCAAGTTTCCGTGAAATCTGGTTATGCCCGTAACTACCTGATCCCGCAAGGCAAAGCTGTTATGGCCACCAAGGCCAACATCGAAGCTTTCGGTGCTCGTCGCGCTGAGCTGGAAGCCAAACTGGCTGCCAACAAAGCTGCTGCTGAAGAGCGTGCTGCCAAGCTGGCCGAACTGGCTACCGTGGTTATCGCTTCCAAGTCTGGCGACGAAGGCAAGCTGTTCGGTTCCATCGGTACCCGTGACGTGGCTGAAGCCATCACTGCTGCCGGCGTAGCCGTTGCCAAGAGCGAAGTCCGCATGGGCAACGTTCTGCGTAACACCGGTGACTACGAAGTTGCTGTTCAGCTGCACGCTGACGTTAAAGCAACCGTACAGATCCAGGTTGTTGCCCTGTAATAGCGATTCGCTTTTGCAGAGAAAACCCGCGCACTTGCGCGGGTTTTTTATTTTCCGGCCCGGGGGTAGAGTGAAGGTCTGTTCCACTGGAGGAGATCCTTATGGCTTGGGTAGAAGGCCGCGTCATCGAACGCATCGAATGGACACCCACCCTGTTCTCCCTGCGGGTAGCGGCCGAGCTGGCTCCCTACAAGGCAGGCCAATTCACCAAGCTGGCCCTCGAGCAGGGCGATCGCCGCATTCAGCGCGCCTACTCCTTCGTCAATCCCCCCTCTGCGCCATACCACGAGTTCTATCTGGTCGAGATCCCGAGCGGTGAGCTGACTCCCTCGCTCGGCTCGCTGCAAGCAGGCGATACTCTGCTGGTGCAATCCCAGGCGACCGGCTTTCTGACGCTGGATGAGGTGCCCGCCGGGCGCGATCTCTGGCTGCTCTCGACCGGCACTGCCATCGGCCCCTTCCTCTCCATGCTGGCCGATGGGGAAGCCTTCAACCGTTTCGAGAATCTGGTGCTGGTGCACGGGGTGCGCAAAGGCGAAGAGTTGAGCTATCAGGATTTGAGCGCCAGCTTTACCGAGCAATATGGCGCGCGTTTTTGCTATGTCCCGTTTGTCAGCCGCGAGCCCTGGCCCGATGCAATGGCAGGGCGGATACCGGCGGCGATTGCCAATGGTCAGTTGCAGGATCGAGTGGGGTTGGAGTTCTCACCCGAGCTGAGTCAGGTGCTGATCTGCGGCAATCCGGAGATGGTGAAAGAGACCCTGCAGACCTTGCTGGCGCTGGGGTTGGCCAAGAATCTGCGGCGTGCGCCGGGCAATATCAGTGCGGAGAATTATTGGTAAACAATCAGCACAGGGGCACCAAGCCCCTGCTGCATCAGGAGAGGGCGTTCAGTTCTTCTTGCCGTTGCCCTTATTTTTATCTTTCTGTTTGTCGTGACCTTGCCCGGGGTTATTGCCGCTGTGGATGCTGCGGTTGTAGTGATCCCGGTACTTGCCATCCATCTTGTCGCAGTTGAGTTTGATCCGGCTGTCGCCAATGCCAAGATCCAGGCAGTTGTCCTGCCACCAGTCGTACTCTTTGTCATCCCAGTCGAGATTGATCTTGATGTCATCACCGGAGATCTTGATGCCATCGCCATTTTTGCCTGGCGGCGCCGCAACCGCGATGCCATGCGCCATCAGCAGGGAGAGCATCAGGGCGCCGCGCCGGATAACGGGGTTGTGTTTGGCTTGGGTCATCGCAAGGGGACTCCCGTCGTTATTGGCCACTCTGCGCGTTGGCAGGGATCTGGTTGGTTTGCGGTGGCTGGTTGCGGTTCTCTTCATCTTCCAGATTGAATTTGACCGCCCTGCAGTCGGCCGGGGCGGTTTCGCCGACCCCCAAGTCGAGGCAGTCGTTCTGGGTCCAGCCGAACTGCTTGTCATCCCAGTCCAGATTGAATTTAAGCTCATCGACGGAGAATTCGGAGCCACTGCTCTCTTGATATTGCTGGGTCGCTGCGGCGCTGCCGGTAACCAGAAGAAGGGAGAGTAGCAAAGTGGTCTTACTGTTCATGATGGCCTCGGATAATTGCAACGGTGGATGAGTGTACAGACCGGAGCTGAACCCGGGCGGAACTGTTCCACATCTCACTACATGATCAAGTCAGGGAGGGATTGTATCGCTTTTCTGCTGCCGATTTGTCCGTTTTGGTCGCACTCTGGGCAGCTGGTTGCCAATCTGAAGGAATTCAGTCATTTGCCCTTCTCTGGGCGAGTCTGGCGACTATAATCGGCAGCCAACTTTTCCTGCACAGCACACCCCTTCATCATGACCACACAGGACTCCTCCACACAGCGCTACCCCAAGGGGTGGTTCGCTCTGACGACGGTATACAGTTTCACCGGATTGGCCATTCTGGCCTCCATTATCTTCTCCCTGCTGCTGTTCCTCTCCATCGATGACAACCCGCTGATGAAGTGGCTGTTCGGCGGCTTGGCCATCATCTTCGAGCTGGGCAAGTTTTACGTCTGGTACGAGTACGGCGAGCGCAAGGCGCGGCGGGATCTGAGTGGTGCTCTCTGGTCGCTGCTGTTTTACAGTGTGCTTGCGGCCATCTCCATCGGCGGCAGCATTGGTGGCATCAACAGCGCCACCAACACGGTACTGAGCCAGCAGGCGCGCCACGAACGGGAACTGGCCCGTTTCGACGAGCAGATCGCCAGCATCGAGCGGCAGATCCAGCTCAACGAGGAGGCGGCCCGCAAATATATCGAGCTGGAGCGCATCTCCAGTGGTGTCTCCTCGTTGCAGCACGCCAACACCAAGCTGCGCTTGCAGCAGGATGAGCTGCGTCAGCAGCGCGATGCCAAGCCGGTCAACGAACAATCCTCCATGTTGGGGCTGATGAGCAGTCTGGCGGACGGAGTGGGGATGAGCATCAGTCAGGTGCAGTTCCTGCTGGTCTGCTTCCTCTCGGTGCTGCTCGACGTGTTCGGTGCCTTTTTCGTCAGCCTGATCGGCGAGGAGAACCGCTTTCGCCGGATGTGGCGCTGGCAGCAGGATCAAGCTCGCGAAGAGGCACAGGCAGCGTTGGCGATGGCTGCTCAGCCCGAGCCCATCATGCCCCCCGAGCCAGCCCCCGAAGTGCTGGCACAGGTGCGCGGTGCGCTGGTGAGCGGTGAGCTCAAGTGCAGCAAGCGTTCGGTGGCACAGGCGCTGTCACTCTCGCTGGAGGAGGTGGATCGGGTGTTCCACCATCTGCTGTCGCAGGGGGTGCTGGGGCAGGGGAGCAATCGCCACTACTACCTCAATCCGGCGCTGGAGCAGCAAGCCGGATAATGAGAAGGCCACCGAAACTCGGTGGCCTTTTTCGTTATCGAGTGGCTGTGGCACTCAGTGAGTCAGCACCATCATCAGGCTGAGGAAGGCGGCTAGTCCGCCACCGATGCCGATGATCCAGTAAAACCCCTTGGCCCCCTGTTTGAGCGGGATGCGGAAGTAGAGCAGAAACGCCCACCACCCCAGTGCCAGCAACAGAGGAATAAGAAACATTCGAGCCATGGTGTCCTCGCTGTTATTCTGTTGACCCTTGATCAATCAACAGGATGGATTGTGCAATGACGCAACTACAGATTACCGCATTCGGTGACCCCTCGGTACTCAAGCTCAACCCTTCCCTCGATAAGGTGCCAGCCGATGGCGAAGTGCGGGTGCGCATCTGCTTTGTGGGGGTCAACCCCATCGATGCCAAAACCCGCGCCGGTCTTGGCTGGGCGGCGGCCCAGAACAAGGACAAGCTGCCCTGGACACCGGGTTATGACGTCTCCGGCGTGGTAGAGAAGGTGGGCCCCGGCGTGACCTCGCTGGTCGAGGGAGATTTGGTGTGCGGCATGGTCGGTTTTCCCCTTACCGCCGGTGGCTACGGGGAGTCTGTGGTGGCAAGCGAGAGCGAGCTGGTCAAGCTTGACGGGGTGAGCCTGCAGCAGGGTGCGGCGCTGCCACTGGCCGGTCTCACCGCCTGGCAGGGGCTGCTTGAGCACGGCGCCCTCCAGAGCGGTCAGCGGGTATTGATCCTCGCCGGTGCCGGTGGGGTCGGCCATCTGGCGGTGCAGTTTGCCAGCGCCTATGGCGCCGAGGTGGTGGCTACCGCCAGCCCGGACAACCATGGCTTCCTCCATGCTCTGGGGGCGCGCTGGATGGTGGATTACCACGACGCGAACTGGCCAGCACGGGTGGTGACAGAGGCCGGCCAGGTCGATCTGGTGCTGGATCTGGTGGGCGGCGAGAGCGGCAAGGTGGCGTTGGCCTGTGTCAAGCCGGGTGGCCGCTTGGTGACGGTACCCACCATTACTGCCCAGCAGATCAAGGATGCTGGGGCTGCGGCGGGGATCGAAGTGGTCGGCATGCTGGTTCACCCTGACCAGAAGCAGCTGGGTCAGATGTTGATGCTGCTGCGTCAGGGGGAGGTGAAGGTCACCCTCGCCGGTGAATTCCCCCTGGCCGAGGGGGCGCTGGCCCATCAGGCTATCGAAGGGGGCCATGTGCGCGGCAAGCTGCTGCTGCGGATGCCTGCGGCCGATGGCTATCCAGGATGAGCGAGATGATGGAGATGGGGTTGGGGTGGCTCTTTTTAAGCGCCTTTACCTCCGCCACCCTGCTGCCCGGCAGCTCGGAAGTGCTGCTGGGGGCCATGGCGGCCAAGGGGGAGTGGAGCATGGCGAGCCTGCTGCTGTGGGCGACGCTGGGCAATACCCTCGGCTCCATGACCACCTGGTGGCTCGGCTGGCTCGCCACCTTCAAGAAAAAACCGGAAGATTTTCAAGGCCGTGGGGAACAAAAAGCCTTAGGCTGGCTCAAACAACATGGTCACTGGTGTCTGCTGCTTGCCTGGACGCCGGTGGTCGGTGATGGTCTCTGTCTGTTGGCCGGTTGGCTGCGCCTCTCCTTCTGGCGCTCTCTCATTCTGATCGGGCTCGGCAAATTGTTCCGTTATGCCCTGGTTTTTCTGCTGGCCAGTCACATTTTCTAGCCTGTTTTTGTCACTCACGAGGTTACCGTGAACAAAGTCATACCTTTAACGATTCTGCTGGGCTTCACCCTGCCGGTGCTGGCGGCACCGACCCTGATTGCCGAACAGGGCAAGGAGGAGGGCAAGCTCGCCATCCCCTACCAGATGTACAAGCTGGACAACGGCCTGACCGTGATCCTGGCCCCCGATCGCTCCGATCCGCTGGTGCACCTCGATGTGACCTATCACGTCGGCTCATCCCGCGAGACGGTCGGCAAGTCCGGTTTCGCCCACTTCTTCGAGCACATGATGTTCCAGGGCTCGAAACACGTAGGTGATCAGGAGCATATGCGGATCATCAACGAAGCCGGTGGCGACATGAATGGCACCACCAACAAGGACCGCACCAACTACTACGAGACTGTGCCGGCCAACCAGCTGGAAAAAGTGCTCTGGCTGGAGGCGGACCGGATGGGCTTCCTGCTCGATGCGGTGAGCCAGAAGAAGTTCGAGATCCAGCGCGCCACCGTCAAGAACGAGCGGGCCCAGCGGGTTGATAACCAGCCGTACGGGCTGGTGAGCGAGAAGGTGGGGGAGGCGCTCTATCCGCGCACTCACCCCTACTCCTGGCAGCCTATCGGTTACGTGGAAGATCTCGACCGGGTCGATGTGAACGACCTCAAGCAGTTCTTCCTGCGCTGGTATGGCCCCAACAACGCCACCCTGACGCTGGGCGGCGACTTTGACAGCAAGCAGGCTCTCGAGTGGATCGAGAAGTACTTCGGCGCCATCCCGCGCGGCCCGGACGTGGCCGAGCCGGCGCCAAAGCCGGTGACTCTGCCCGAGACCCGCTACGTGACGCTGCAGGACAAGGTACACCTGCCTCTGCTCTATATCAGCTACCCCACCGTCTCCCTGGGCGATCCGCAGGAGCCGGCGCTCGATATGTTTGCCGATGTGCTCGGTGGCAGCGCCAGCTCCATGCTCTACCAGTCGCTGGTGAAAACCGGCAAGGCGATCGATGTGGGGGCGTCCCACTACTGCGAAGAGCTGGCATGTACTCTGACCGTCTACGCCTACCCCAATCCGTCACAGGATGGCAGCCTCAAGACCCTCAAGGGGGAGGTGGACAAGGTGATCGGCGAGTTCGCCCAGCGCGGCCTCAAGCCGGAAGATCTGGAGAAGGCGATCGCCAAGTACCGTGCCTCCGCCATCTGGGGTCTGGATAGCGTCTCCGGCAAGGTGAGCCAGCTCGCCATGGGTCAGGTGTTTGCCCAGGATCCCAACTATGTGTTCAAGACGCTGGATGCCATCGGCAAGGTGACCCCTGAGCAGGTGAAGGCCGCCTACGACAAGTTCATCGCGGGCAAGCCTGCGGTGGTGCTGAGCGTGGTGCCCAAGGGCAAGACCGAGTGGCAGGTTGCCACCCCGAACTTTACCCCCGCCAAGCGCGAGCTGCCGGATTACAGCAAGCATGACGAGGCGCTGGCCGAACGACCGGTAAAAGACAATTTCGATCGCAGCGTGCAGCCCAAGGCGAGCGAGGCGGTGAGCGTCAAGGTGCCCGCCATCTGGCACGGCAAGCTCGACAAGAACATCGAGATCATCGGCACCAAGAGTGACGAGATCCCCGCCGTCTCCATCATGATTGCCCTGCCGGGCGGCATTCGTGCCGAAGATAAGGGGCAACTTGGGCTGGCCAATCTGACTGCCGCCATGATGGGGCAGGGCACGGTGCGCCTGACCGAGGCTCAGCTGAGCGACGAGCTGCAAAAGCTGGGATCTTCCATCGATGTCTCCAGCGCCCAGTACAACAACCTCATCACCGTCAGCTCGCTGGCGGACAAGCTGCCCCAGACGCTGGCGCTGGTGCGCGAGGTGCTGGAGCGCCCGGGCATGCGGGAGGCGGACTTCGAGCGGGTCAAGGCGCAGCTGCTGCAAGGGATGCAACAGGCCCAGCAGCAGCCCGAGTGGCTGGCCGGGCAGGCGTTCCGCGAGCTGGTCTACGGCAAGCAGAACCGCCTCGGTCAACCTACCGACGGGGTTGCGGCCGATGTGGCTAAGCTGACCCTGGCGGACGTGAAGCACTTCTATCAGGCGTACTACAACCCCACCAACGCCAAAGTGGTGGTGGTCGGTGATGTGGACCAGAAGCAGATCGAGGAGCAACTTGGCTTCCTGACCGAGTGGAAGGGGGCAACGCCAACCCTGGGAGATCTCAAGCTCAAGGGTGAGCAGGCCAAGCCGGGCATCTATCTGGTCGACAAGCCGGGAGCGCCCCAGTCGGTGATCCGTATCGGCCGTCGCGCCATGCCGTTCGATACCACGGGGGATTACTTCACCGCCGGGCTGATGAACTTCAACCTGGGTGGCAACTTCAACAGCCGCATCAACCTCAACCTGCGGGAAGACAAGGGCTACACCTACGGCGCCAGCTCGGGTTTCTCCGCCAACCGCGAGGTGGGCACCTTCGCCACCGGCGCCAATGTGCGGGCCGATGCAACCGTCGATGCCATCCGCCAGTTCCTCAAGGAGATGGACAACTACCGCAAGAGCGGCCCGACCCCGGTCGAGCTGGCCTATATGCGCAGCGCGGTCTCCCAGCAGGATGCCCTCTCTTACGAGACCTTGGGCCAGAAGGCGGGCTTCCTGCTGCAGATGGTGATGTATGACCTGAAACCGGACTATGTGCAGGCCCAGAACAACCTGATCAAAACGGTGTCGCCCGAGGCGCTGAAGGCCAGTGCGGCCCGTTGGCTCAATCCGGCCGACATGGTGATCGTGGTGGTGGGAGACAAGCAAAAGCTTGAAAAACCCCTGAAGGAGCTTCATCTTCCCATCTATCCGCTGCAGTTGCCGTAACTGACGCTTTATAAAAATCAAGAGCCGCCCCGGATGGGGCGGCCTCACATGAGCCGTGAATATGACTACAACAAGCTTGTCGCTCACCGAGTTGCTGAATGCGTTGGGATCACCGGAGCGCCTCACCGCGCTCAAGGGGATCCGGCGCGGGATCGAGCGTGAATGCCTGCGCATCACGCCGGATGGCCGACTCGCCCAGAGTGACCATCCCCGGGCGCTGGGCTCGGCCCTGACCCATCCCAACATCACTACCGACTACTCGGAGAGTCTGCTGGAGTTCATTACCCCGGCCACCGACTCCATCGACAGCCTGATGGAGCAGCTCGGCGACATCCATCACCATGTGATTCAACATCTGGGTGACGAGCGGATTTGGCCGCTCTCCATGCCCTGCTTCGTCGGTGGGGAAGAGAGCATCCGGCTGGCCCAGTACGGCAGCTCCAATATCGGAAAGATGAAGACTCTCTACCGTCAGGGCTTGAAGAACCGCTACGGCAGCCTGATGCAGGTGATCGCCGGGGTGCACTTTAACTTCTCCATGCCCGACAGCTTCTGGAGCGAGTGGCAGGATCTGGTGTGCGAAGGATGCTGCAGCCAGCGCTTTATCTCCGATAAATACATGGGGCTTATTCGCAACGTCTACCGCTTCGGCTGGCTGGTGCCCTATCTGTTTGGCGCCTCCCCGGCCATCTGCGAATCCTTCCTCAAAGGGCGCAAGAGCAACCTGCCGTTCGAGAAGACCGGCAAGGGCACCCTCTATCTGCCTTACGCCACCGCGCTGCGTCTCTCCGATCTCGGTTACACCAACAGCGCCCAGGCTGGGCTCAAGATCAGCCACGACAATCTGCCGGCCTATGTCAGCAGCCTGCGCCGCGCCATCAATACCCACAATCCCGACTTTGCCAAGATCGGGGTCAAGGTGGATGGGGAGTATCGTCAGCTCAACGACAACGTGTTGCAGCTGGAGAACGAGCTCTACGCCCCGATCCGCCCCAAGCGCACCCCGCGCAGTGGCGAGAAGCCCTCGGATGCGCTGGATCAGCGCGGCATCGAATACATCGAGCTGCGCACCGTGGACGTCAACCCCTTCACCCCGCTCGGTATTGATGCGGATCAGATCCGCTTCTTCGACCTGTTCCTGGTCTGGTGCCTGCTGCGTCCCTCTCCGGTGCTGAGTGACGAGGAGATTGCCCGCAACCGCCGCAACCAGAACAAGGTAGTGCTGGAAGGACGTCGTCCCGGCCTGACGCTGGAAGATGAGCAGGGCAATGCCATTGGCCTCAAAGAGTACGGCCTCAAACTGTTTGACGAGCTGGCTCAGGTTGCCGACCTGCTGGATCGCTGCTGCGGCCGCAACCGCTATCGCGAGACGCTGGCGATGCATCGCGAGAAGCTGCTCAACCCCGAGCTCACCTACTCCGCCCGCATGCTCAAGGAGCTGCTGGAGAGCGGCAAGGACAACGGCTGCTATGGCGACAAGCTGGCGACCCGCTATCGCGAGGAGCTGCTGGCAGGGGAGCTGCAATACTGGGATGAAGCCTACTTTGCCGGTGAGGCGAAGGATTCGCTGGCCAAGCAGCGCGAACGCGAGCGCAGCGACAGCCTGTCGTTCGATGACTTCCTGGCCGACTACTTCGGTACCAGTACCACTACGGCCTGAAGGCGGGTTCGTACCAACCAAAGTGCCAACAAAAAGCCGCTCGAGTGAGCGGCTTTTTTATTTCTCTGAACCTGAGCGATATCAGACGTGGTTATACATGGCCTCGATTTCGCTCTGATACTTGGCTTCGATGATCTTGCGGCGCAGCTTCATGGTGGGGGTCAGTTCACCCAGCTCCATGGAGAAGGCGCTCGGCAGCAGGGTAAACTTCTTCACCTGCTCGAACTTGGCCAGCTCTTTTTGCAGATCGGCGATGCGGGCTTCGAAGAACTCCATTACCCGGGAGTGGCGCAGCAGCTCGGTCTTGCACTGGTATTGCAGGTTGATGGAGCGGGCGTACTCCTCCAGCGACTCGAAGCAGGGGACGATCAGCGCCGAGACGAAGTGGCGGGCATCGGCGACGATGGCGATCTGCTCGATAAAGCGATCCTTGCCGATGGTTCCTTCCACCAGCTGCGGTGCTACGTATTTGCCGTTGGAGGTCTTCATCAGCTCCTTGAGGCGCTCGGTGAAGTAGATATTGCCCTGGCTGTCGAGCTCACCGGCATCGCCAGTACGCAGGAAGCCATCCTCGGTCATCACCTCAGCGGTCGCGTCCGGCTTGTTGTAGTAGCCGCGCATCACTGTGGGGGAGCGCACCAGCAGTTCGTTGTTCTCACCCAGCTTCACCTCGATGCCGTTCAGTGCCGTGCCAATGGAGCCGAGCTTGAACTGGCTGTCTTCGTAGCAGCAGACGGTGGCTGTGGTCTCGGTCATGCCGTAGCCGTACTTGAGATTGAGCCCCATCGCCTGGAAGAAGAGGTTCACATCGTCGGCAAGACGGGCGCCCGCCACCGGCAGAAAGCGGGTACGACCGCCAAAACGGGCGCGCAGCTTGCGAAACACCAGTCGCTCGGCGAGCCAGAGCTGGCCGTAGAGCAGCGGGGAAGCGGACTTGCCCGCCTGACGGGTGGCAACCATCTGCTTGCCGACCTTGGTCGCCCAGCCAAACAGGGCGCGGCGCAGAGCCGGAGCCTGAGCCACCTTGGCCTGGATCATGGCATAGGCCTTCTCGTAGAGGCGCGGCACGGCGCACATCACGGTCGGCTGCACCTCGCCAATCACATCCATCACCTTCTGCGGATCGCGGATATAGACGTTCTCGGCGCCGCAATAGAGCACGTAATAGCTCCATGCCCGCTCGAACACGTGGCTGAGCGGCAGCATGCAGAGCGACACATCCTGCTGATTGAGGTCGAGGCGGCTGTTGTGCATCTCGAAACAGGCGGCGATGTTGCTGAAGTCGAGCATGACCCCCTTGGGCTCGCCGGTGGTGCCTGAGGTGTAGATCAGGGTCAGCAGATCATCCATCCGGTACTGGGTTTCCCGCTCGCGCAGCTCCTGCTCGCTGGGCTGATGGTTGCCGGAGACCAGAAATGTCTGGAAGTGGCTCGCCTGCTCGCAGCCGCGCAGGTTGACGTTGCCGTCGAGGGCGATGAGCTGGCGGATCTCGCCGCTTTCAATCAGTTGCAGCGCCTGATCGAACTGAGGTTGTTCGCCAACGAACAGTACCTTGATGCCGGCATCTTTGACGATGTAGCGCAGCTGATCGAGCGTGCTGGTGGGGTAGATAGGGACGCTGACACCGCGGGCAGCAAGGATGCCGAGATCGGCCTGGGTCCACTCCGGCATGTTGCGGGCATAGATGCCGACCATTTCGGTTGGCTGGTGGCCGGCACGGATCAGCGCCTGTGCGCAGTAGTCCATGGCCTGGCCCAGAGTACGCCAGCCGATGGCGCGCCACTGGCCATCTTGCTGAACCCGCAGGGCAGCCTTGTTGCCAAGCTGGGCAATACGTTCACGCATCAGTCGAACCAGATGAAGCTTCGGCATCAGTTAAACATCCTTTAATTACAGTTGTACGTCCGCGAGGGCACTAAAAATCGGGCTAGAGTTTAAACTCCAACATTACGGCTTACAAGTGTTCGCTGTTTGTCTTGGATCACAAAGAGCGCAAATAGCTCTCCCTTTGCGCAGACTGGCCGATACTGCTAGGAGGCAGAGAGAGGGTTAACGATATGAATCTGTGGGTGAAAGGGGCGTTGGCCGCGGTCGGGCTGATGGTGGTGGGGGGCGCTGCGTTTTGGTTCTTTGCCGGAACGTCATCACAGGGGCCCGCCAATCCCTGGTATCAGGGGGCCGAGGGGTATCAGCAGGCGCAGCAACAGGCGCTGGCGTTGGGCTATCCGCTGCTTTATGTGCTGGAGACCCCCAAGTGCCGCCGCTGCGGCGATCTGGAGAAGAAATTCTGGCAGAGCAAGGAGATGGCTGGCCCGCTTGCCCGGCTGGTGAAGGTGCGGCTCAACCCGGGCAAGGGGGATGGCAGCGAGCAGATCCTGCGCCGCTTTCCCAAAGTCGCCACACCGCCCGGCATCTATATCCAGCAGCCGGGCCAGCCCCTCAGACCCATCAAGATAGTGGTGGATATCGACCAGATCTGGATGCCGGGGAAAACCTGGCAGCGGGGCTTCTATATGCCGCTCTCCGGTGCCGGATTCGAGGCGGTGGTGCATACCACCCTGGCCTTGCAGGATCCCGCACTGGACAATGCCCCCCTCGATTGAGGGGTACAAAAGGCTTGGGCGCGACGAACAGGCTGGATCAGCCGAAATCGAACAGTCGCGACATCAGCACCGCATCTTCCCTGTCGTTGCCGGTGCCGTAGTAGTCGGCGCGGCGGCAATACTCGGCAAAACCGGCACTCTCATAGAGGGAGATGGCGGTTTTATTGCCCGCCCGCACCTCGAGAAACCAGGCCTCTGCCCCGGCTTGCTTGCTGCGCGCCAGATAGGCCTGCAACAGCGCCCGTCCCAACCCCTTGCCTTGAAACGCCGGATGCACACAGATATTCATCAGCGAGCTGTCACCGGCCACCAGATCCGAGATATAGAAGCCCGCCGGGCGACCATCGACCAGCATCAAACCGTTGAGATAGCGAGGACCGAAGCAGGAGAGCAGGTTGGCCTCACTCCACGGCTCCTTGTGAGCGGCTTGCTCGATGGGGTAGACAAGGTCGAAATCGCTCTCGAGCAGGGGACGAAACTCAGGCATGGGGGCTCCGGATGGCAAGATGTTGGGCGCTGGGGTTGGCAGAGGCGGCATTTGTAAAATCAGGTAAAAAGAGCGGCATCACAGTGGGACTTGGCGGCATGATGCAGGATCACGCCGCGCTGGCCGCAAGGTGCTGGCGCAGCTGTTGCCACAGGGCGCGCTTTTGCGCTGCGCTGGGGGTGAGCGGGCAGATCAGCGCATTTGGCCGCTCGGGGTTGGCCTCCGTCAGCCAGAGCAGGGGGGAGGCGCCCGCCGTTTGCAGATCGGCAGGCGGCAGCTCGCTGAGCAGTGAGACCTCGTCGGGGGTCATGCCGAGCAACTGGCAGATATCCGCCAGCAGCGTGGTGGCAGGTAGCTGAGGCGCCAGCAACCAGAGTTTGCCGCTGGGCAGCGGAGCGCTGGTGGCCGGTGCCGTCTGGCCCGGCTGTGTGGTGTTTTGCTCAAGCTCGGGAGCGGGTGCTGCGCCCAGCAATGCCGGACGACGCAGTTGCCAGCTTTGAATGCCCATGCGGGCCAACATGCTCTGACGAACGGGATCTTGCATTTGAGGCGACTCACTCTTGATCTGCATTGGGGAAAATTGTGTTGCGCAGGGTACACTCGAACCGCTTTTGCTGCACCCTTTGCAACGCATCATCTGGCGCATGCGGGCATGGTGCTCATCACGACACTTGCCATGCATGGGCGCAGCACGCTGCCGATACGGTATCGCACTGCCTTTGCGTTTTTTCCTGCCAGAGGCGGGTATTGTGCGGCAAGCGATACCAGAATAAACATCATAACAAGACAAAACCCAAGGTCGAGCAAATGGATATCGCGCCTTGGGGCTAACATCATCCCAGCTTCGGAACACTCTCTATGTCGTCTTTAGCTCAAGCCCAGAATCCTGCGCGTCTTATTCCCATCCAGGAGCGCTTGCCCCGGCTGCTGGCCGCCCTCGGTGAGGGACTCTACGAACGGCAGGATGCTTTGCGCCTCGGTCTGCTGGCGGCCCTCAGTGGCGAGAGTGTCTTCTTGCTGGGGCCACCCGGTATTGCCAAGAGCCTGATTGCCCGCCGCCTCAAGCTGGCCTTTCACGACGCCCGCCACTTTGAATACCTGATGACCCGTTTCAGTACGCCGGAGGAGGTGTTCGGCCCCCTCTCTATTCAGGCGCTGAAAGAGGATGGCAAATACCTGCGCCTCACCACGGGTTATCTGCCGGAGGCCGAGGTGGTGTTTCTCGACGAGATCTGGAAGGCAGGTCCAGCCATCCTCAACACCCTGCTCACCGCTATCAACGAGCGGCAGTTTCGCAATGGCGACAGCCAGCACCCCATCCCGATGCGCTTGCTGGTGACCGCCTCCAACGAGCTGCCGGCGCCGGACAGCGGGCTGGAAGCGCTCTACGACCGGATGCTGGTGCGGATCTGGATGGATCGGGTGCAGGAGAAAGCCAACTTTCAATCCATGCTGGCCAGCGATGGTCACGCCCACCAGAATCTGCCGGAATCCCTGCAGATCCGGGGGGATGAGTACGAGCAGTGGCAGAACCAGATTGAACAGGTGCGCCTGCCGGATGCCTGTTTCGAGCTCATCTATCAGCTGCGCCAGCAGCTCGACAGCCAGCTGGCCCATCGCTGCTATGTGTCGGATCGCCGCTGGAAGAAGGCGGTACGGCTCATCAAGGCGAGCGCCTTCTTCAATGGCCGCGATGAGGTCGCACCGGTAGATCTGCTGCTGTTCAAGGATTGTCTCTGGCATGACGAGGAGTCCCGCACCGCCCTGCTGGAGATGATGACCGAATTCTCCCGTCTCTACGGCTATCAGCAACTGGCGATGACTCGTCAGCTGCTGGCGTTGCGGGATCAGTTCAAACAGCTCAAACAGAGCGTGGCCCAGCGCCTGTGCACAAAGGCCCGGCAACGCAAGCAGTGGTTTGGCCGGCGGGCCCGGGGTATCGAGATCCCGCTTGCCAATGCCAGACCCTTTGGCAAACAGGTGCACTTCCATCTGCTCACCCCGGCGCCGCTGGATGGCAGCGATCCCGAACGTCTTACCCGCACCCTGGTGTTCGATCGCACCTTGCTCTCCCATTGGCATCCCACCGGTGAGGCGCTGGTGGGTTATGAGTTCGGCAACCCGAAAGAGGGGCATTACGAGCTGGTGCTGGACGATGAGCTGCGGCTGCAGGTGCTCGATATCCAGCGCCAGCAGATCCCGTTGGTGCTGATGGAGCGCAACGCCATCCCCGAGGTGGTGCTGGCGCCCTGGTTGCAGTCGCTCGACGAGCAGCTGGTTCAGGTCGGCAAGGTGATGCAGATGCTCAAGCAGCAGCGCAGCCTGTTCGAGCGTCACCAGCAACACCTCTTTATCGACTCACGCTGGTTGCAGCAGGTGGAGGACAGCTTCTTCGTGCTGAACCGGGATCTCGAACTGCTGCGCAGCGAGCTGACCCAGTGGCGCGAGCGGTTGCCAAGGCTGGACGAGTAAGGAGCACTCATGCTTGAGATTGGCATGCTGGATTTGGGACTGCTGATTGGCGAAGGGGAACTTGCGGGTGAGGTGGCGCTCCTGCTGGCGGCTTCGCCCAAGATTTCTGAATTTATAAAACGCTCCCCGCTACAGGGCAAGCTGTTGAAAAAGCGCCTGCATAGCTGGGGTGAGCAGCTTGGCGAGGAGATCCGCCACAAGCCGGTGCCGGTGGCGCTGGAGCAGGAGTACCTACTCTATCAGGCGCACCGGCAACTGCCGATGACCGAGCTGATTGGTCGTTTGCCCGGCCTGCTGGAGTCGCTGGAGCAGTACAGCCCCTTCGCTGGGGAGGCACGATCCTTGGTGCGTCAGCTGACGGCCCACCCCACCGAAGGGCTGCGCCAGCTCTTTATCGACAAGTGGCGCGCCAGTCTGGTGGGGAGCCTGTTGCAGTTGCAGCAGCAGATCGCCGAAGCGGAGCGGGAGAAGCAGCGTCAGGAGATTGAAGATCAGCTGCTGGCGAGCCGCACCCTGGCCGATGCCCTCGATCCCAACCAGATCTCCGCTGGTGGTCTTTGGGATCTGGCGCAGGGACACTGGCACAAGCGCAGTCTGGTGCTGGTCAAGCAGTACGCCCGCATGTTGCAGCGCGAGCCTTTGCTGGCGGAGATTGCCGGCCTGCTCGGGCGCAGCGAGCGGGATCGGCGGGCGCAGGAGCAACCTGTGCCGCCGGTTCAGGTGCTGGAGCTGGAGCCAGCACCCAGCGACGATGTGCCGGACGACTTGGTAGGCATTCATCAGGCGAACGATCTGATGCGGCTACTTCCAAGCGAGGCGGTGATGCTGGGGCTGCCGGAGCTGGAGCTGGAGTTCTATCGCCGCTATCTGGAGCGGCGTCTGCTCAGCTACCAGTCACGTGGCACCTTGCCGCGTCAGCGCATCATGCTGCGCACTCCGGAGCAGGGGGGGCAGCAGTTGCAGCAGCGAGGCCCCTTTATCGTCTGCGTCGATACTTCCGGTTCCATGGGGGGATATCCCGAGGAGTGTGCCAAGGCGCTGTTTCTGGCGTTGCTCAAGGTGGCGATGGATGAGAAGCGCGGCTGCTACCTGATGCTCTTCTCCACCGAGGTGGCGACCCTCGAGATCACCGCAGATACCGGTCTGGACAAGGCGGAGCGCTTTCTCTCCATGAGTTTTCACGGCGGTACCGATCTGGTGCCCTGCCTGGAAAAAGCGCTGGCCAAGCTCGATGATCCCGCCTTTGCCAAGGCGGATGTGCTGGTCATCTCCGACTTTATCGCCCAAAGCTTGCCTCATCCCCTGCTCGATCAGATGAACCGCTATCGCCAGCGCCAGACCCGTTTTCACGCCGTCGCCATGTCCCGCCACGCCAAGCAGGCGCTGCTGCGGGTCTTTGACAATAGCTGGCTGCTCGATTGCGGCCTGCGCGGCCGGCTGCTGCGGCGCTGGCAGCATCACTAGTGACCGGGAGGGGGCAACCCCTCTTGGGTTGTTATCCCGCCCCCTCTTTTTCGCTGTGCGTCCCCACTTTCATTCCAACGCGATGATATCGCAGTAAAATGTGACTAGCCTGCCATTCGGGCTCTCTGTCCGGGTGATAGCCTTTACAACCATTGTTACAGGGGAAAAGATGATGATTTTCCGGCATCGGCTTGCCCGATGATCTTTCCCATTGATCCGGAGTATGTATGAGCCGACTTGCCTTGCTGCTGTTGCTGGCGGTGTTCGGGCTGGCAGCCAAACCCTTGTCCCCCGAGCAGTTGGAAAATGAACTGGGGGGGATGGAGCGGGTCTATCAGCCGATCGAGTTGTTGCGGGAGCGCGTTGCCCGTTTGCAGCGGGACGGCAACGCCTATCCGCCGTCGCAGCAGATACGGATCAGTCGTCTGGCTTGCTGGGCTCAATCGGCCGATGACATGCAGGAGTCCAGAACCGCCATCGCCAATGCGGCGCGGATGCTGGCCATTGCGCGCGAGCAGGGTGATGACGCCGCCGTGGCGGAGCTGACGATTTGCCGCGGCTGGTTCAATCAGCTGCTCGGCGAGGTAGCGAAGGCTCGTCATGATTACGATGAGGGGCTGCGGCTGGCAAGAGAGGCCGCCTTGCCAAAGCTGGAGGCGCTGGCGCTGGCCCGCCGAGGTGCCATGCTGTCTTTTCAGGGGGTCTCAGGCCAGGGGCTGATGGATCTCACCAAGGCGCACAATATCTATGAGCAGTTGGGGTTGCCCACCTGGTATCACCAGGCGCAGCTCGAGATTGCAGCCACATTTCGCCGGATGGGCCTCTATGCCGAAGCGCTCGCCACCCTCAACCGGTTGAGCGAGCATTTTGCCAGAAGTCACGACGGGTTTGGCTCGGCAAGGCTCAGTGATCAACTGGCGATGGTCTATCTGCAGACCGGGCGTTATCAGGATGCGCTGGGCGAGCTTGAACGCAGTGCGGCCTTTTATAATCAGCCTCAATATCTGATTGAGCATGCCGAACGCATGGTGATGCAGGCCGAGGCTCTGCTTGGGCTGGATCGCCCCGCTGATGCCGGACGCTTGCTGGCACAAGCGGCGAAGGTGCTCTCTCCCGATGTTGACCCCATCCTCCATGCGCATCTCGAGCTGGTGTGGGCGAGGTTGAGAGTCGAAGAGCAGGAACCGGCGCCAGCCTTGCGTGCGCTTGAGAAGATTGAGCCGATTTTGAAGGTGGAAGGGCACGTGCGCTTTTTGCTCGAGCTCTACTGGGTACGCAGTCGGGCGCTCGAGTTGCAAGGCGACTATCCGGCGGCGCTGGCTGCATTGCGGGAGCATCTGGTGCAGGAGCAGCGGCTCGATCAGCTGTTACGGGAACAGAGCACGGCCTGGGTGCGCGGCGAGTTCGAACTGGCCCGTCAGGAGGGGGAGAACGAACGACTGCGAGTCGAGCAGCGACTGCAGCAGCAGGAGCTGGAGCAGGTCAAGGAGCGTCGTTTCTGGCTGCTGGTGGTGATGGTGCTCTGCGGGGTACTGGCGCTGCTGACGATGGGGTGGCTGCTGGATCGCAACCGTCGGATGCGCCGTCTGGCCTTTACCGATGAGCTGACCGGCATCAACAACCGCCGTCGGGTGCTGCGACAGGGCAGCGATATGCTGGCGCTGGCTCGCAGGCAGGGCACGCCATTTTGTCTGCTGGTGTTCGATATCGATCACTTCAAGCGGATCAACGATACCCTGGGCCATCACCAGGGAGACAGGGTACTGCAATGGGTCTCTCGAGCGGCAGATCGTCAGCTGCGACACCAGGATCAGTTGGGGCGTACCGGCGGAGAGGAGTTCTTGATCCTGCTGCCGGATACCAGCCTTGAAGAAGCGTGCCGGGTGGCTGAGCTGATCCGTCACTCGGTCGCCAACCGGGCGCTGCCCGGCATGTCGTACCCGGTAACTATCAGTATCGGATGTGCCTCTCTGCGAGACGATGATCAGGATCTGGCGGCCTTGATCCAGCGTGCCGACAATGCGCTGTATCGTGCGAAAGAGGCGGGGCGCAACCGGGTGGAAACAGATGATTGACGGGCTGGGTATTGTCATTCACTAGGATATCATCGCTATTGGGGGGCACACTGATACGGCGATGATGCTCGTCCCCTGCGCTCGTTCTTGCCTGCGATGACAGATTGGCAAGCGCGAGCGCAGAAGACCGTCAGAAGGGCGTTATGCCCAGGCGCTGCCGCCATTGAGGTGAAGCACCTCACCATTCATGTTGTTATTGCTCATCAGGAACAGTGCGGCCTGCGCATAATCCTCTCCCTCACCCAAGCGTTTCAACGGCAGGCTTTGCGCCACGGCTGCCACTTTTTGTGGGTCATTGCCCAGTGCTTTAAGCAGCATGGGAGTGCGCATGGGGCCCGGGTTGATGACGTTGATCCGACGGGGGGTCAGCTCGGTAACCAGACTGTGAGCCAGTGTTTCGACGGCGCCAGCTGCAACGGCAGGGAGTGCCTTACCTAGTTGTGGGCGGCGCGTCACCATCCCGGACGTGAGCACGATGGAGCCGCGTTCGGACAGTTTGGGTGCTGCGGCGCGGATCGCATGAACACTTCCCCAGAAGCGGCTGTCCATGTTGATTTTCAAATCCTCGATGGCAGCGGTGAGAAAGCTGCCTGGTCGCATGACGGCGGCGGTAATGACGAGATGATCCAGCGAATCCAGCTGGTTGAAAAAGTGATTGACGGAGTCGACGTCGAGAATATCCAGTTGATGGCCACTGGCACTTGGGCCCAGTTCAGCCAGCGCAGTGGCAAGCTGCTCACGGCTGGAACCGCCGATAATGACCTTGGCGCCTTGCTCGATCGCTTGTTGGGCGGTGGCCAGGCCAAGACCCGAGGTACCACCGATAATGACGATCTGTTGATTGTGCAGGGTGGAATGTTTCATGTAATGACCTCTCCATTATGTAGATACGATTTACATATTTGTAGCTGGATAGGGAAAGTCCAAGTATGAAAATTTATCAAGAGTGGTTGTTGCTGGCATCGGGAAGGGGCCGAGTCCACGTGGTCCGGATGCTGCCATCCGATTCGGCGTGTTTGATTTTCTGTTCAGTTGGAACCTGTGGAACGGCTGAGCGGCCAAATTATCATCTCTTGTCAGGCTGGGTATTTTTCACTCGCGCGGGTATAATGTCGCGCAATTTTGCTTTGACTCAGGCGAGAAGACCCATGTAACGCAACCCTCCTCCCTCTCTCCACCAGGTTGGCAACACGCCAGCTGGCGTGGCTTTCGTTGCGTATACATGTGCCGTGAGCGGCATTCCGGATTTATTCCCACGGTGGCTGCTGCCACCGCTCAATAGAAGAACGTTGAATTATGTCAGCTGAATTTCTGAGTGAAGTCTCCAAGAGACGCACTTTTGCGATCATTTCGCACCCGGATGCGGGTAAAACCACCATCACCGAGAAAGTCCTGCTGTTCGGACAGGCCATTCAGCGCGCCGGTACCGTCAAGGGCCGTGGCTCGGGCCAGCACGCCAAATCCGACTGGATGGAGATGGAGAAGCAGCGTGGTATCTCCATCACCACCTCGGTGATGCAGTTCCCCTATGCCGATTGTCTGGTCAACCTGCTCGATACCCCGGGTCACGAGGACTTCTCTGAAGATACCTACCGTACCCTGACCGCGGTCGACTGCTGCCTGATGGTCATCGATGCCGCCAAGGGTGTTGAAGACCGGACCCGCAAGCTGATGGAAGTGACCCGTCTGCGTGATACCCCCATCCTCACTTTCATGAACAAGCTGGACCGCGAAGTGCGCGATCCGATGGAAGTGATGGACGAGGTGGAGCGCGAGCTGAAGATCATGTGTGCCCCCATCACCTGGCCTATCGGCTGCGGCAAATCCTTCAAGGGGGTCTATCACCTCTACAAGGATGAGACCTATCTCTATCAAAGCGGTCAGGGCCACACCATTCAGGAGAAGCGTGTAGTCAAGGGGCTGAACAACCCGGATCTGGATGCCGCCGTCGGCGAAGATCTGGCCCAGCAACTGCGCGACGAGCTGGAGCTGGTGCAGGGCGCCTCCCCCGAGTTCGATCACGATGCCTTTATCGCTGGCGAGATGACCCCTGTCTTCTTCGGTACTGCACTGGGTAACTTCGGTGTCGACCACATGCTGGACGGCCTGACTGACTGGGCGCCGTCTCCCATGCCGCGCAAGGCCGAGAGCCGCGAAGTGGTGGCGACCGAGGAGAAATTCTCCGGCTTCGTGTTCAAGATCCAGGCAAACATGGATCCGAAGCACCGTGACCGTATCGCTTTTATGCGTATCGTGTCAGGTACTTACAGCAAGGGCATGAAGATGCGCCATGTGCGTATCGGCAAGGATGTGAACATCTCCGACGCCGTGACCTTTATGGCCGGTGACCGTGAGCAGGCGGAAGACGCCTTCGCCGGGGACATCATCGGTCTGCACAACCACGGTACCATCCAGATCGGTGACACCTTCACCCAGGGGGAAGATCTCAAGTTCACCGGTATCCCGAACTTTGCACCGGAACTGTTCCGCCGCATCCGCCTGCGCGACCCGCTCAAGCAGAAGCAGCTGCTCAAGGGGCTGGTCCAGCTCTCTGAAGAGGGCGCGGTGCAGGTGTTCCGTCCGCTGATCAGCAACGATCTCATCGTCGGTGCGGTCGGTGTGCTGCAGTTTGACGTGGTGGTTTCTCGTCTGAAGAGTGAGTACAACGTCGAGGCCATCTACGAGGCGGTCAACGTTTCCACCGCCCGCTGGGTGGAAGGGACCGACGTCAAGAAGTTCGAAGAGTTCAAGCGCAAGAACGAGGTCAACCTGGCCCTCGATGGCGGTGACAACCTCACCTACATTGCGCCGACCATGGTCAACCTGCGACTGGCTCAGGAGCGCCACCCTGACGTTGAGTTCCGTCAGACTCGCGAGCACTGATACTGCTTACCAAATCCCGCCAGATGGCGGGATTTTTTTATGCATCAAGGAGAGGTGATGGTTGAATCGATGAATCCTGCCTGCTCGGCTCTGGCTGAGAGTTATCTGTTATCCCTGCCGGTGGCAGCACGGGCTCGTCATGTCTCGGCGGACTACTTCTGTGCTGATGCACACAATGCCAACCTCTGTGCCGCGCTGGTAGTAGCAGGCCGTAAGCGAGCAACCTGTAGCCTCGCTTACTGGTATCTGGAGAAGGGCGAGCGGATGCCGGAACAGGGGGACCTACTGGTGGTAACCGACTGGAGTGGTCTGCCCAAGGCTCTGGTTGAACTGGTGTCAGTCACCTTGTGTCCATTCGATGAGGTTGATGCTGCGTTTGCCGCCGAGGAGGGGGATGGCGATAGCTCTCTGGCTTGGTGGCGCGAGGCGCACAAGGCCTTTTTCGAACGCGAGATGAAGGCGGAAGGAAGAGAATTTGATGAGCACGCCACGCTGGTGCTGGAGCGATTCCGGGTGGTGGCGCTGCCGCAGTAAACGAAGCGGCAAGCAGGGGAGACTCCTGCTTGCCGCTATCACCTTAGAGCGCCAGGTCTAACACCATACAGATTTCGCAATCCCCGTGGCCGGTGCAGCCAAGGGGGCCGGGCAGGTGTTCAAAGCCCAGTGATTCATAGAGGCTGGTGGCTTCGCGCAAGACCTCGGTCGTTTCCAGATAGCAGCGCTGATAACCAAGCGCGCGCGCCTCGTCCAGTGCCTGCAACACCAGCCGCTTGCCAAGGCCCAGTCCGCGCAGGGCGGGCATAAAGTACATCTTCTGCAGCTCGCAGACTCCCTCTTCTCCCGCCAATGGTGCGATACCGCCACCGCCGAGGATGGAACCGTCTGGTCCTTCGATGACCCAGTAGCGGCTCTTTTCCCCCTGATAGCTCTGGGAGAGGGTGTCGAGATTGGGATCCGAGACCCCATACCCCTTGTCGGCGGTGAGGCCATATTCGGCCGAGACGGCGCGGATCACCAAGGCGATCTGGGCATTGTCCGCCGCCGTGATGGGGCGGATCTGGTAGCCCCGCTGGCGACGGGCGCGGGAGAGGGCGCTGCGATAGAGCCGCAGCCCTTGCCACAGCTGCTCCCGCTCGGGCAGGCTCAACTGCGCCAGCATCTCTTCCATCGCCCCGTCCATCTCCCGGTGCAACTCCAACAGCATCCCCTGACCGTTGACGGTGAGGCGGGCCTCCTTGCTGCGGCCGTCGGAGGGGTGCGGGTGCCAGCTGATAAGCTCCCGCTCGGCGAGGCGTGCCAGCGGACGGCTGGCGTTGGATTTGTCGATGTGCAGCTTTTCTGCCAGCTGCTGATTGGTGGCCGGGGCGTTTTCCAGCTCGATCAGCAGGTGAGCCTCGATGGGGGTGAGGGCCAGATTGCCGCACTGCTGGGAGAGCATGCCGAGTTCGCGAACCAGATCGCGCGACAGGGCGCGCAGGGGACGGGGATCCATATCGTGGTTTCCTATTTAGTTGTGCATGACAACTAAAATAGCGTAAAAGTTGTAATTCGCAACCTTTTGCTGTGATGACTTGCAGAATATGGGGTGAGCGGCAGCCCCGTTGGCGGGACTGCCACAGGAGGGGCGGTCGTCAGGCGGCGGCTCTGATAGCCAGCTCCGGGCGGCGGGAGAAGCAGCGGGCGAGCAGCAACATGGTGGCGACGCCTATGGTGCCCAGCACCAGCCAGGGAAGGGCCGGTTGTCCCTGTTGCAGCGAGAAGTCATAGAGGGAGCCGCCGCCCACATAGCCGGTCATGCCCCCCAGCGCCAGTCCGAGGCGGCTGAAGCCCATGTAGCTGCCGCGGGCTGTGGGGTTGGCCAGCCGGGTCATCAGGGTCTCCCGGGCCGGTTCGCAGATGATGATCCCCAGATAGAAGCAGGCCAGCAGTACGAAGATGCCGGAGAGGGTGCTGACGAAGGCGACCAGCCCGATCCCCACCGTCATCAGCAGGATACCCGCCATCAGCCGGCTCTCCAGCCGATAGCGCCGCTCGCTGAAACGGGCGATAGGGTAGAGCAGCGCCAGTGACAGCGCCGTTTCCAGGCTGTACATCCAGCCCACTGCCGTGGTGGTGCCAGAGAGCTGCTTGACCAGAATGGGGAAAATCAGCATCACCTGTACCCACAGCATGTAGTAGCCGCTCAGGATCAGTACCAGTCGGCAGAAGGCGCGATCTGCCAGTACTTGTCCCAACCCTTCCCGCATCGGAGTCGGTTTGACCGAGAGGCGGTAGGCGGGCAGCAGGGTCCAGTTGCAGAGAGCCGCCAGGGTGAAGAGTCCGGCCCCCAGCAGGCAGACATAGGTGAAGTCAAAGCGCAGCAGCCAGCTGCCTAGCAGGGCACCGGTGACGGCCCCTGCGCTCTCCAGCATCATCAGCAGGGAGATAAAGCGGCCCCGCTCATGGGGGCGGGTAAATTTGATTACCAGCGCGGCCCGTGGCGGGTCGAACAGGCAACCGCCCAGTCCGGAGAGGAAGCAGGAGAAAATCAGCATGGCGCCGCTGTCGGCCCAGGCCAGGGTGGCAAAGCCGACGGCGCGCAACAGCATGCCGGTGACGATGAGCGGGCGGGCGCCAAAGCGGTCGGCAAGCGAGCCGCCGAAGATCCCCAGTCCCTGCTGGGTCAGCTGGCGCAGGCCGAGGGCCAGCCCCACCAGACCGGCCGCCCAGCCGAGTTGATCGACGAAGCGCAGGCTGATCATCGGCATCACCACAAAGAAACCCAGGATCACCAGTGTGGTATCCAGCGCCAGAAACCAGCGCCCCCAAAACCTCGCCCTATCGACCATAACGCCCTCTCATTCACAGATACCTTCATTCTGGAGAGGGTTTAGATATAGTGGTAGACGACAACTACCTATATTTCATATCAGGATTATTTATGTCTATGGATTTGGACGATCTGCAACTGCTGCTGGATGTGGCCGAGCTGGGCAGCTTCAGTCAGGCGGCGGCCATTCGTGGCTGGTCACAGCCGCTGGTGAGCCAGCGGATTGCCCAGCTGGAGGAGAGCCTCGGGGCGCCGCTGTTTCAGCGTCATCGACGCGGGGTGACGCCGACCCGTGCCTGCGAGGAGTTTCTGCCATCGGCCCGCTCTGCGCTGGCGATCCTGAGCGAAGGGCGGCTGGCACTGCAGGGGGCGCCTGCGCTGCCTTGTATCCGTCTCTCCAGCCTGCCATCCCTCACTTCGGTGGTGTTTGGCTCGCTATTGATGGAGCTGGTGGACGAGCCGTTCGAGATCCGCTGTACCACGGATCACTCCGGCGAGATAATGCAGTCGCTGCTGACCGGGGAGGCCGATATCGGCTTTGTGCTCAAGCGTCCGCCGGTTGCGGGCCTGCAGATGGAGCTGCTCTGCTGCTCCCCCATTATCGCTATCGCCTCGCCATTGCATCCGCTGGCCGGTTGTCACGGCCTCACGCTGGAGGATATTGCCGACCAGCGGCTGGCACCTCAGGTGTGGGGGCCGGGGTGTGACGTCTTTATCCAGCAGTTACGGCGGCTGCGGCGGGCCGCCAGCCCCCTGCATGCGGTGCAGCCCGCAAGTGCGGCGCGGGATCTGGCGCTGGAACACGGGTTTATCACCCTGATGCCGGAGCTGGCCATCAAGCGAGATCTGGAGGTGGGGCGGCTGGTCAAGCTCGATGTGCGCAATCTGCCGCAGGAACATTGGGATGTGATGATGGCGTGGCGCGGTGGCAAGCGGCCCAACCCGGCCCGGGAAACCGTGTTGGCCACCGCTCGCACGTTGGCGAAACGGTGGCGCAATGAATAGAGCGATGCGGGACAAGGCCCGCATCGGGTGGATCAGTAGCTGGCCTTGAGGGTTACGCCACTGAACGCGGAAAACCCTGACAGCTGCACATGCCAGGTGCCCGCCTTGGGATTGGTGAACGAGCAGCTTTCGTTATTGCCCCCCTTGTAGGGACGGCAGTCGTAACTGCTGCTGGTGGGGGCGCTGCCAAAGCGGACGTAGAGGTCGGCATCTCCGGTGCCGCCACTGCTGCTGATCTGCAGCGACCTGGTGCCCGCCGGTACGTTCAGGGTGTAGTTGAGCTTGCCACCCTTGCTGGCGGTGAGGTTGCTCACCGGCACGCCGTTTTGCAGCACGTTGTCGCTTGGTGGCGGCGTGGTGCCGCAGCTGGCATCGACCCCGACGGTCTGGAAGGCCCGTGCCACATCCGCCTGACTGTAACCCAGGTCGGCGGTCGCCCGGCTGACGCCGCAGGCCCCTTGCTGGTAGTTGGTGTTGGCGCCCCAGTAGAGGCGGTTGGCCAGCAAGAACACTTCAAATGCCTTGCGGGTGTTCCAGCCGCTGCTGGTGGCGAGCAGGTAGAAGGCACGGTTGTAGACCCCGGAGCTGTGGTGTACATCCATCCCCTCCTGATAATCCGCCGCATGGCCGATGGATCTGCCATCCCGGGTCGGATCCTCGAAGTAGCGCAGGGAGCCGTTGCCCTTGAAGATCTGGGCGCCGACCAGCCAGTCGTTGCTCCCCTTCATGTAGAACTCGGCCGCTTCCCCCGCCATATCGGAGAAGGCCTCGTTGATGCCGCCGGACTGTCCTGAATAGATCAGCCCGGAGTTCTGCTCGGTAAAGCCGTGGCTCACCTCGTGGGCCGCCACATCGAGGCTCACCAGCGGGTGGAAGGTGGTGGCGCCGTCACCGAAGGTCATCTGGCTGCCATCCCAGAAGGCATTTTCGTAATTCTTGCTGTAGTGAACCCGCATCTTCAGTTTGAAGGTGAGGGGCGCCGTGTTGTACCAGTTGCGGTACATGTCGAACACCACGTTGCCAAAGTAGTGGGCGTCGTTGAGGGGCGAGTAGGCGCCGTTGATCTCCTTGACCCGGTTCTCCGGGCAGGTGAACTGGTGGATGGCCCCGCCGGAGGTGGCGTGGTTGAGGTTGATGGTATCGACGTTGGGGCTGGTCATCCGGCAGTTGTCATCGACGATGAGTGGGCCAAAATCGGTGCCGTAGAAATATTTGCCGGTCTTGATGTTGCCCCCCGGGCCGGTGGCGTCCTTGTGGTTGATCCCCTCCCAGCGTTTGAGCTCCTCACCGCTCTGGGCATCAAGTATGACGAAGGGGCGGCTTGGCTTGTCACCTTCGGCGATGAAGGAGACCTGATAAACTAGCCGGGCCAGCCCGTTCTCATCCTGCATCACGTAGAGTTTGACCTGCTCGTTGCTCCCCTTGCTGCCCGCCTTGGCCTTGCTGGCGGCATCCTGTGGCGAGAGGGTGGCGGCCGGGCTTGCCACATCCTGATCGATCTGGCGCAGCATGCGCCCGCTGGCCTGTTGCAGCTGGCCGTTCAGGCTCTTATCAGCCACCACCACCTGACCCATTACCGGGATGCCGTTCCAGACCTGCTCGTAGCGGATCCGCTGCTGGCCGTTGGGCAGCTTGACCACCCGCACCTGACGAAACTCGCCATCTTCCAGCTGCAAGGTACCACTCGCGGCACTGAGGCCTGTCATGGCCCGGATGCCGTTTGCCGTTACGTTGATCTCTACCTCTTGCGCCGCCAGTGCGGCGCTTCCCCAGCAGGCCAGCGCAACGGCCAGATAAATTTTATTCATCTCTTCTTTCCTTAAATCGATGAGGTTGATAAACCGACCGAAGGTCGGGCGTTTTGAAGCTAGTGCCGGTGGGGGAAAGTGCCCCCTGTCAAAAGTGACAGCACAGCACAAAGGGGTAGCAGGATCTGCCAAAGTGCCGTTTGGGGGCATTTATCGGCATCATGTGGAGAGCATTATCCGGTTTCAGACACCCACCCTCCTCTTTTGAGGGAGGAGAGTACGTGCGCAGTCACCCTCTGAGAAGCCTGCCGGAGGGGGGCCGTAAAAGTGGCTGGCGCGGCCAGTGGCGATTGGCTACATTGGGTGCTGGTTCGCGATTTGATCACTGATTTGAAAGGAGAATCCCATGTTTTCATGGCAGTTGGACGACGAGCTTGCGCTGCTCTTCTTGCAGCCCGATATGGCGAGCGAACTGTTTGCCCTCTGCAATGACAACCGGGAGTACCTCTCCCAGTGGCTGCCCTGGCCGCCACTGATCCAGCGCCCTGTCGACAGCGCCCTCTTCATTCGCAGTGCCATCGAGAAGTTCGCCCGCGGCGAGGGGCTCACCACTGCCATCGAGTATCAGGGGGAGGTGGTGGGGGTCATAGGTTACAACAGCATCGATCATGACCTTGGCAAGGTGGTCATCGGCTACTGGCTGGCGGAGCGCTGGCAGGGTAACGGCATCATCACCCGGGCCTGTCAGGCCCTGATCCACCACGCCTTCGAGGAGATGGGGATGGAGAAGGTGGAGATCAGCGCCGCCACCGATAACGAGCCCAGCAGGGCTGTTTGTGAACGGCTCGGAATGCAGCTTGAGGGGGTGACCCGGCGCGCAGAGCGGCTGTGCAACCGGATTGTAGACCATGCCCACTACAGCTTGCTGCGCGATGAGTGGCTAAGACAGAGGGAGTCCTGATGGCGCTGCCACATATCAAGACGGCCCGCACCCACCTGACCATACTGTCGCCGGATCAGGCCCCCATGATGCTCGACTTCTACCGGCGCAACCGCGACCATCTCGCCCCTTGGGAGCCGCTTCGGGACGAGCACTTTTACACCCTCTCTTACTGGCATGCCCGGCTGCAGGACAGCTACAGCCAGTTCTTCAACGGCACCGGTGTCAATCTGGTGGCTCTCGATCCGGCTGGCGAGCGGGTGATCGCCACCTGCAATTTCAGCAATATCCTGATGGGAGTCTTCAAGGCGTGTCATCTGGGCTATGCCATCGACCAGCAGCATCAGGGGCAGGGGGTGATGAGAGAGGTGCTGTCAGCTGCCATTGACTACCTGTTTCGGGAGCACGATCTGCATCGCATCATGGCTTGCTATATGCCAGCCAATCAGCGCAGTGGCGCCTTGCTGGAGCGGCTCGGCTTCGAGCGGGAGGGATTCGCGCGGGCGTATCTGATGATCAATGGCCGCTGGGAGGATCACATCCTCACCTCGCTGATTAATCTGGCCCCCTGAGCGACAGATAAAAAAACGGGCCCATGGGGCCTAATGCCAGTCAGTTAAGCCTGACTGGCATTGTTTTTATTGGCTTTTTGCACCGCATACTTTTGTGGTCTTGCCTTCACACTGCGGGGGTAACTCCGCTCCCTTCGCTCCGGCAATACAAACTCCAGCTCTGCCACCCGCTTCGGGATACTCCCCGGTGACAGGTACGGCATGCAGCTCAGTTCATGGATGAGGTACACCGATGCCATGTGAAAACTCAGCTGACTCGCCGCCATCTTCACCATCTGGCTCCGCAGCAGGTTGTACGCCAACAACACGCCCCACAGCTCTTGCCGTATCCCCATTGACTTGTTGCTACGCAGGATCAGTCGGTGTTGTTGCAGGCTGTGCTTCATCTCCCGATAGCCCAACTCGATTCCCCTGCGGTGGCTGTAGAGCTCAACGATGTCGGCCCCCGGGAAACGCATCGGGTCGACCATGGAGGTCAATACCTGGCGCTCCTTGCCATTGATGTGTCGGGTCAGCAAGCGGACTTCCACTGTGTCCGGCAGGTGCGGCCACTTCTTCCTCGCCTGTAGGCTGGTTTTCAGCAAGACCAGTGCATCCTGGCGCCCCAGTTTGCGCACCATCTCGTATTGGGTGCCCTTTTTGAGCGGCAGCAACCAGTGCCGCTCTACGCCCGCACTCTGCCATGCATGGAGCAGACCGAGGGAGTAAAACCCCTTGTCAAACAGGGTGAGCGAGTGGTCCGGCGTGCGTGCGACAAGCTGTTCGGCCAACACCATCTCGTTGACGGCGCAGCTCTCCATGACGGCCTGAACAAGCAGGTGGCTGGTCAGCTCCATCTGACAGAGCATGCGCACCTGCGGATAGCAGTTGCAGCCCGGCCCAACCGGGATGATTGGCCTGCTGGTGCCAGAGAGGGGCGGTCGCCGGGCAACAGGATATCGAGCGGATTGACCAGCTGGGTCATGGGGACATGGCGGAAGATGGCCCAGACCAGACGCTCCATGGGCTACGGCGGCGACGCAGGGTCACGACATCCTCTTCGGCGAGCAGCGTCATGATGAGCTCGGGAGAAATGAGGTCAGAGAGTGACTCAAACTGGGCAGCATTGCTGGCGTGGAGGAGGTCGAGAGCCTGGTCGATACGTATAAAAAATCCGAAACCAATCAACAGGTTTCGGATTTTCACACAACAGAAGGAGCGGTCAATGGATCCTTAACTGATCGGCATTACGTCTTGTGACGCGCTTTTTTGATCGCTGTCGCTTCAATATCTGAACTGGTTGATCAGCCGCGAGAGGTCCTGCAGCCGCTCTACCAGCAGGGTGATGCCATCTAGCGCCTGCCTGCTGTTGTCGGCGGTGTGGCTGGCCAGCTGGTGGATCTGGTGCACCCCTTCATCGAGGGTCGCCGTGACGTCGGCCTGCTGACTCACCGCCTGGGCGATCTCGTCACTGGTGCGGGTTACCTGCCCCAGCATCCGGTTGATCTGGGTGAGCACGTCGGCGGTGGTGCCCGCGTGCTGCTGGCACCGCACCGAGGTCTGCGCCCCTTGCGTCATCCCGTCCGACAGCTGTCGTGTAGTTTGTTGCAGCGCCTGGATCATCTCGTGGATCTCGCTGGTCGAGGCGCGGGTCTTCTGGGCCAGCGCCCTCACTTCATCCGCCACCACGGCAAAACCGCGCCCCTGTTCGCCAGCCCGGGCGGCCTCGATGGCCGCATTGAGAGCGAGCAGGTTGGTCTGGTCGGCGATTTGACTGATCACCTCCAGAATACCGCTGATCTTCTGGCTGTCGCAGGTGAGTTGGGCCAACACGGCATGGCTGGTATCCAGCTCCTGATGGAGTTGGTTGACGGCAGATCGGGTGGTCGCCAATGCTTGCAGCCCCTCGTCGGAGACCTGCTGTACCTCTATGACCAGATTGCTCGCCTCATGGGCACTGTGGGCCACATCCCGAATAGAGTGGCTCAGCTCGGTGATGGCGGTCGCCAGCTGCTCGCTGTAGGCGCGCTGCTGCTGCAGGTGGGTATCAATGGTCTGGATATTGCCCCGGTCATCTTCGGCTGCCTGCAGGATCTGCTGGTTGGTGTCGGCGCTGCGCCCGACCACGGCCTTGAGCTCGGCCTGCTTCATCCGCAGGGCCAGTTCGACGGCCGCCAGGGTATCGCGCCGTCGGGTGTAGAGCACCTGACAGAGGTGGGTTCCCTTGTCTTGATCGGCAAGGGTGAGCAGATGAGCCAGCCGCTGCTGCAATCGCCAGCCGTGGATTGCCTGTGCCAACAGCAACAAGGCGGTGGGCAGCAGCCATAACAGGTTGCCGGTGGCAAAGTTAGCAAGGATGGTGAGCAAGGCAGAAGCGGAGAGCCAGAGGGTCAGCTGACCCGGTTCAATGTGAAACCGGCTCAGCCAGGGAAGTGCCTTGCCGCTGCGCAGCAGGCCATAGAGCTGCTCGGCCCAGGCCACATCGCTGGCGGCGGGTTTGGTGCGCACCGACTGGAACTCGACGATCTCCTTCTGCGCATTGAGGATCGGGGTGACGTAAGCGTTTACCCAATAGAACTGACCGCTTTTGGCGCGGTTCTTGACCAGCCCCATCCAGCTTTTGCCCTGTCGCAGCCGCTGCCACATGTCGGCGAAGGCCACCTTGGGCATGTCGGGGTGTCGCACCAGATTGTGGGGTACCCCTTCCATTTCGGCAGCACCATACCCGGCCACATCACAGAAGTGCTGGTTGGCATAGGTAATATGACTGGCGGGATCCGTGGTCGAGATGAGTGCGATGTTGTCGGGGAAGTGTATCTCCCCCTCCTGATGGAGTCTGGGCATGTGTCGTTCCTGAAAAAGCCAACCAACTGATAACTATGTTTTTTATTGTCGTTCTCAGTTAATCATTCTAAGGCTCTTCAGTGACCCGAACTTGGCTTGGGTCAATTAATCAACACAATCAATTGATGAAGTGAGGGTCAGCTGGCCGGTGTGAAATCGTGAACTTCGCCGCTTCTCGGTTTAAAGCGCGGATCGCTATCTTTGTAGCTGCGCACCAGCTCCATCGTCTTGCAAAAGCTGGTCTGCTTGTCGTACTCCTGACGAGCCAACTCGATGGCCCGTTCGGCACGGCGCCGCTCCATCTTGTCAGACTTGCGATCGCTGAACTGTTGCTGCTGGTGCAGCATCCAGCCGACAAACTCTTGCTGGCATTGGGATTCGCTATTGGCCTGCGCGGGCAGGGTCCACAACAACGAGAGCAGTATCAAATAACGCATGTCTGACTGGGCATTGAAGATTAATTGAACAGAAGGGGCGACATTTTAGGCTGGAAATCAGGGTGTGAACAGTATCAATAGCGAGGCCCTGCGGGGCCTCGCATCGTTGTGGCCGGTGTCAGTGTTTGACGAGGTACAGCTGGCGGCTGTAGGCCACATCTTCCGGGTTGTTGATGGGGTAGCCCTTGAGCCATGGCTTGATGAGGCGGGCATTGGTGTACTGGTAGATGGGGGCGATGGGGGCTTGATCCAGCAGGATCGCCTCCGCCTCGCCAAACAGCTTGCTGCGGCTGGCGGCATCCTGAGTGCTGGCCGCCTCTGCCAGTAGCTGGTCATAACGGGCATTGGCAAAGCCAGCCATATTGCCGCTGTGACGAGAGCCCCACAGGCCAAGGAACGCTGAAGGGTCGTTGTAATCGGCGACCCAGGAGGAGCGGATCACCTCGAACTGACCGCTCTGGCGGCTGTCGAGATAGGTTTTCCACTCCTGATTGGTCAGCTCGACCTCGGCGCCCAGCTTCTGCTTCCACATGCTGGCGATGGCCAGCGCCATCTTCTTGTGAATTTCCGCGGTGTTGTAGAGCAGGGTCAGCTTGAGCGGCTTGTCCGGGCCGTAACCGGCCTCCTTGAGCAGGGTCTTGGCCTTGCTGTCCAGCTCCGGCTGGCTGCTGGTGGAGAGCAGGTTGGCGGCCGGGGTAAAGCTGGCGGTCACATCCGGAGTGAAGTGATAAGCCGGTTTCTCGCCAGTGCCGAGCACTTTGTCGGCGATCAGGGCGCGGTCGATGGTGTAGGAGAGCGCCTTGCGCACCCGCACATCGTTCAGAGGTGCCTGACGGGTATTGAAGGCGTAGTAGTAGGTGCCGAGCTGATCCGGGGTGTAGACCTCATTCGGGATCTGCTGCTTCAGCTTGTCGTACTGCTCCTTGGGGAAGGATTCGGTGATATGCAGATCGCCAGCCAGGTAGCGGTTGGTGGCCGCGCTCTCCTGATTGATCGGCATGAAGATCACCTTGGTCAATACGGTATGGGCCCGATCCCAGTAATAAGGGTTGGGGGTCAGCTCCAGCTTCTCGTTGACCACCCGGTTGTTCAGCACAAAGGCACCGTTGCCCACCAGTTTGCCGGGCTGGGTCCACTGGTTGCCGTACTGCTCGATGCTGGCTTGATGGAGCGGCGACAGGCTGGGGTGGCTCAGCAGGTTCAGGAAGTAGGGTAGTGGCTGGGAGAGGGTCACCTGCAGGGTGTGGTCATCGAGGGCCTTGACCCCCAGCTCGCTGGCAGGCAATTTGCCAGCCACGATCTCGTCCACCTTGTCGAAACGGGCCAGTTGGGCAAACCAGGCGAAGGTGGCCGCCTCTTTCGGGTTGACCAGCTTGCGCCAGCCGTAGACGAAGTCACCGGCCTTGACCGGATCGCCGTTGGACCAGCGCGCATCCGGGCGCAGATGGAAGGTAAAGAACTGGTTGCCCTTGTTCTCCCAGCTGGCCGCCACCCCGGCAACCGGTTTGCCATCCGGCCCCTGGGTCAGCAGCCCCTCGAACAGATCCCGCAGTACCTGCAACTCCGGCAGGCCGACCAGCTTGAGCGGGCTCAGGCTCGCAGGTTCATCCTTGAGGTGGCGAACGACAATCTGCTCGGCGGCGAGTTGTGTTCCGGCGGGAATATCGGCAGCCTGGACAGCGGCACAGCCCAGCAGGGCCAGCAAGGGGCTCCATCCTTTCATGGGTCGGATCCTTCAAATAGTGTGAAGCGGGGAGAAAACTCGGCGAGAAAATATCGCCGACAGATGGGAAATCATGATATCCCGTTTGCTGGTCTGACCGCCAGCATTCGACTCTCACTCCCAATCGGGGTAGAAGAGCGTTCCCGGCGTCTGTGCAGTTCAATGTGGTGAGGAGTGTCAAACGATGAAAGCATGGTTATTGCTGGCCAGTGTGTTGAGCCAGGGTGCCTGGGCGTTGGCCCCGTGCCAGAGCGACACGGCGGTGGGCAACTGGTGCGAGATCGGCATCGATGCCTTGCACCCGACTCAGGGGGGCGTCGGCCAGATCCAGGTTGATGAGACCCAGGCCACATTGGCCGGCATGAGCGCAAAGCAGCTCGACAAGTTGATGAAAAAGAAAGAGATCCCCGTGGTGATTGCGCCGGATGGCAGCTACTGGCTGGTGGACAGGCACCATCTCACCAAGGCGCTGTGGCAGCAGGGCGTCAAGGATGCCCGGGTCAAGGTGATTGGCCGTCTGCAGGACAAAGCCAACTTCTGGAGCCAGATGCAGAACAACCATTGGGCCTGGCTCAAGGATGAGAAGGGGCAGCCGCTGACCCCGGAGCAGTTGCCGACCAGCATCGACAAGCTGCCTGATTATCCCTATCGCACCCTCGCTGGACTGCTGCAGAATGCGGGCTACTTTCGCAAGGATAAACAGGTCTATTTCGTCGAGTTTGCCTGGGCCAGCTGGCTCGGCAAGCAGATGCAATGGATGCCGGTGGACAGCGCCAATCTGGCGGCCCGCCTGCAACAGGCCAAACGGCTCGCCTGCGGCAGCGATGCCAAGGATCTACCCGGTTATCCCGGCAAGCAGTGCAGCCTTAATCAGTCCAAAAGCGCGCAGTGAGCGGATGTATGATGCCGGCATCTAGATTATGCCGGAGATAAAAGAGGGCGACCCCGGGGTCGCCCTTATGCTGTCAGATACTGGTTAGCGGTGGTCACTCATGGCGCTCCGCCCAGCGGGCAGCCGCCTGTTCAAGCAGGGCGACGTCACCTTGCTGGATCAGCGGTAGCAGATCGTTGACCTGTTGATCCGGCCAATCCCACCAGGCGAGGGCCTGTAGCCGGGCAATCTCCTCCTCGCCAAAGCGCATCCGCACCACCCTGGCCGGGGTGCCCGCCACCATGGCATAGGGCGGCACATCCTGATTGACCAACGAGCGGGCGGCGATGATGGCACCGTCGCCAATGGTGACGCCGGGCATGATCATCGCCTCCATGCCGATCCAGACATCGTTGCCGATGCGGGTATCGCCTGCGGGGCGGTAGCTGCGCTGGAGCGCCGCCAGATCGGCGAACGGATAGGTGCTGATGAAGGCAGTGTTGTGGGTGTGGTTGCCCCCCATGATGATCTTCACTCCGGCGGCAATCTGCACATAGTCGCCGATATGAAGCCGGTCGATATGCCAGAGCGGCTCCCAGCCGGTGTCCGGGCTGCGGCTGAAGGGATCGCCATGGAGGTAGCGCACCGCCACCTCTTCGAAGGGGCCATCCCAGGCACCCGAGTAGTAGCTGTGCTGCCCCTTTAGGCAGATATTGGGGTTGGTCACCGTCAGGTGCAGGTATTCGACCTGCGACCAGTGTTGGCAGATGTTCATGTTGGTACTCCTTTGCTGAATGGATCGGATGGGTTGCGTTCGCTTGAGCGCAGCTAATAGATCCAGACCAGCATGCGGGGCACGCAGAGCAGGGAGCAGCCCAGCATCTGCGGGAGGTGTGGTCGCATTGTGGTGTGCTCCAAAGAAGGGGGGAGGGGCACGATCATAAGGTCGGGCACATGCTTTGCCAAGGTGATGAGAGATCCTGCACTAACCCTCTGGTTGATATTTATTCTCAATTAGCCATGATAACACTCCCACCATGACGGATTCGGGAGAGCGAGATGACACCGCAAAGTTGGCAACGATACATGCTGGAGGCGGAGCGTGCCTGGCAGGCCGGTTCGCTAGGGGCGGCGATCTGCTTTTATCAGCAGGCGCTGGGAGATGTTTACGAGATGACCCAGGTCGAGTTGACCGAGCTGGCCACCATGCGAGTCGCCACCTGTCACCGGCTGGCCGACTTCTGGCGGGCGATGGATGAGCCGACTTATGAGCTGCGTTACCTGAAGCTTGCCTCCGAGCTGGTGACTGCGCTGGTGCCACAATGCCCCAACCGGGAGTGCGAGGCACTGATCAGCGAACTGGGTTGCTGTCGCGGAGCCCTGCTCGCCTTTCTCAAGCGCCACCCCAATCCGGAAATTGCCCGACTGATCCAGTTGCAGGACAAGGTACAGGGTTGCGAGCTGATCGGCCGTTTTCGTCTCAACTGACAGGCGTTGAGCGGCAGCTCAGCCCCGCCGTTTGAGTTTCTGGGCGATGCGTTGCTGCGCCTCTTCCCCTTGCAGTGCCTGGGCGAAGGCGCGCGCCTCCAGATCGATGACAAAGTGCACCGCTTGTTTAAGCTCCTGTTTCAGTAGAGCCTTGCTCTTTTGCAGCGCTCTGGGCGGTTTGGCCGCCAGCTTCAGCCCCTGCTCGCGGGCAAGGGAGAGCAATCCATCGGCCGCCACCACCTTGTTGGCCAGCCCGAGCCGCAGCGCCTCTTCGGCATCAATCGCCTCGGCCAGCAGCAGCAGCTCGGCTGCCTTGAGGTGCCCCACCAGACGCGGCAGCAGCAGGCTGGAGGCGAACTCTGGCACCAGCCCCAACTCGACGAAAGGAAGCTGCAAGCGGGCATTATCCGCCAGATAGACCAGATCGCAGTGCAGCAAAATGGTGGTGCCAATCCCCACCGCCGGGCCTGCAACGGCGGCGACCACAGGTTTGGGGAAATCGGCCAGGGTGTGGAGGAACTGCAGTATGGGGTCGTCGGGCTCCAGCGCGCTTTTGCCCATAAAGTCGGCCAGATCATTGCCCGCAGTAAAGCAATCCTGCTGCCCCTGCAACAGCAGGACATGCACCTCCTCATCGGCTGCCGCCTCTCGCAGCGCTGCCACCAGTTGCTTATAGAGCTCGGTATTGAGGGCGTTGCGCTTGTCGGGGCGGTTGAGGGTCAGGGTGAGCAAGCCATCCTGCTGCTCGGCAATGAGAATGGGGGCCATGTCTAAATCCTTGTTATTGAAAGGTGCAAAAAAGGTTGCTGCTGGGGTAACCTTGGCGCCGTTTAACAACATCATAAAAGGATTTCAACCATGTTTAAACGTGCGTTTTATTCTCTGCTGGTTCTGGGTATGACGGCGCCTGCACTGGCCAAGGTCGAGGCTGTCGACGGTTATGTGCGGCTGCTGCCGCCGGGCTCCCCCAACACTGCCGCCTTTATGGTGCTGAAGAATGACGCCGACCAGCCGGTCAAGCTGGTGGCGGCGGCTTCTGCTGCGGCCGGGCGTGCCGAGCTGCACACCCACCTGCACGAAAATGGTGTGATGAAGATGCGTCAGGTCGAGAATATCGAGATCCCGGCCAAGGGCGAGGCGGTGCTGAAACCGGGCAGCCTGCACATCATGTTGTTCGAGGTGGGCACGCTCTCCGAGCAGACCCCTTTCCCGCTCACCCTCACCATGGACGATGGTCAGAAGCTGGATCTGTCACTGCCGGTGAAGCCGATTGAGCCGATGGCAGAGATGAAGCATATGAAGCACTGACATTTGTCGTCGTTTGTTCAGGATTGACGCTGGGTATTTTGGCTGCACCGAGTAAAATAGTGCTCTTTTCCATGTATGCAAGAGGAAGTGACGTAATGAAAAAGACGCTGATTGCCGGTTTTGTGCTGGCGCTGTGCAGCCAGAGTGCCATGGCCGCTGACGACTGGCGTTTTGCCGCCGGTGCCGACGTATGGGCCGCCAAGGGCAGTGGTCAGGCTTATGGCACCAGTGCTGATGGCAGCTATGACGACAGCTACAACTGGAACGGCTATCTGCAACTGGAACACGGCATCATCTTCCTGCCGAACGCCAAGTTTGAAGTCTCCGATTTCAGCACCTCCGGCGGCAACTTCAAGAACGATCTGACAGCCTACGATCTGAGCCTCTACTACCGTCTGTTCAACAACGATCTGTTCAAGATCGATCTGGGTATGACCGGTCGTCACTACGATGGCGAGCAGGTCTACTTCGGCCGCAAGGGTTATGACGAAGATACCCTGATGGCCTATGCCGGCAGTGAAGTGAAGATCCCGGGCACCGGCATCGCCTTCTTCGGCGATCTGCGCACTCATGATGCGGACAACTATGACTACCGTCTGGGTGGTTCCTACAAGTTCTCCTCCATGCCGATCAAGCTGCGTGCCGGCTGGCGTGAAGCCAAGGTCGACTTCGCCAATATCGACCAGTCTGTCGATGGCTGGTTCATGGGCGGCGAATTCACTTTCTAATCTGACCGTCGACTGACGACGAGGAGCGATAATGGGCCACATCATAGTGACAGGTGCCGGTTCTGGTCTCGGCCGGGCGCTGACCATCGGACTGGTTGAGCGGGGCCATCAGGTCTCCATGATGGGGCGCCGTTATCAGCGACTGCTGGAGCAGGAACAACTGCTCGGCAGCGCGGTGATCGGCATCGCGGCCGATCTGGCGCACCATGAAGAGGTCGACGTCGCCTTCGCTGCAGCGGTGGAGTGGGGCGGCCTGCCCGACATGGTGATCCACTGCGCCGGGGTGGGCGAGTTTGGCCCGGTCTGTGTCTACACCGCCGAGCAGATCCGCCGGGTGGTGGAGAGCAATCTCATCTCCACCATTCTGGTGGCCCAGCAGACGGTGCGGCTTATCGGGGAGAAAGGCGGAGTGCTGGCCAATGTGCTCTCCTCCGCCGCTCAGGTGGGCAAGGCCAACGAGAGCCTCTACTGCGCCTCCAAATGGGGGATGCGCGGCTTTCTCGAATCCTTGCGCGCCGAGCTGAAAGGCTCGCCGTTGCGGCTGGTCAACCTCTACCCGAGCGGGATCCGCAGCGAATTCTGGGACAACTCGGATCACGTGGACCCGAGTGGCTTCATGACCCCGGAAGATGCGGCGGCCTATATGCTCGACGCGCTGGAAGCCAGAAGCAGCTGCCACGTGACCGACCTCTTTATCGGTCGCAATCCCTGAGGCAACCCTTCATCCGGTTGCCGTCGTCAGCACACAGAAACAAAAAGCGCGCCAAATGGCGCGCTTTTTTATATCGGGAAGAGTGCGGAATTAACGGCCCAGCTTGGCCTTGAGCATGGCGATGATGTCGCTGATGGCCACTTCCTGCTTCTCGCCGGTGCGGCGGCACTTGTACTCCACCACTCCGTTGTCCAGACCGCGATCGCCGATGACGATGGCGTGCGGGATGCCCAGCAGCTCCATGTCGGCGAACATCACGCCCGGGCGCTCTTTACGGTCGTCGAACAGCACGTCCACACCAGCGGCTTTCAGCTCGGCGTAGAACTGCTGTGCCTGTTCGGCCACGCGCTCGGATTTGTGCATGTTCATCGGCACGATGGCCACTTCGAACGGGGCGATGGCGTCCGGCCAGATGATGCCGTACTGGTCGTTGTTCTGCTCGATGGCGGCAGCTACCAGACGGGAAACCCCGATACCGTAGCAACCCATCTCCATGGTGACGGACTTGCCAGCTTCGTTCAGCACGCTCGCCTTCATCGCTTCGGAGTACTTGGTACCCAGCTGGAAGATGTGGCCCACTTCGATACCACGCTTGAGCAGCAGCTTGCCCTGGCCGCACGGGCTCGGGTCGCCTTCTACCACGTTGCGCAGGTCGGCAACTTCGTAAGCGGTGATGTCGCGATCCCAGTTGGCACCGGTCAGGTGGAAGCCGGTCTCGTTGGCGCCGCAGACGAAGTCCGCCAGATGGGCTGCGCTGCGATCGACGATGATGCGACCGGCAAAGCCGACCGGGCCGATGGAACCTGCATCGCAACCGGCGGCAGCTTTAATCTGCTCGTCGTTGGCGAAGGTCAGCGGGTTGGCCACGCCAGCCAGTTTCTCTGCCTTGATTTCGTTCAGTTCGTGGTCGCCACGCAGTACCAGCGCGATGACGGCCTGCGTGCCGTGCTCATCTTCCTCTGCCAGTACCAGCAGGGTCTTGGCGATGGCGGTCGGTGCCACGTTCAGGAAAGCGGCCACTTCGTCGATGGTGTGGACGTTCGGGGTGGCAACCTTGGTCAGGGCTGCGGTGGCGGCAGCGCGCTCACCAGCCGGCGCCAGCGCTTCGGCCATCTCGATGTTGGCGGCGTAATCGGAGCTGTCGGAGAAGGCGATCAAGTCTTCACCGCTCTCGGCCAGCACCTGGAATTCGTGGGAACCGGTACCACCGATGGAACCGGTATCGGCCTGCACCGGACGGAAGTTCAGGCCCATGCGGGTGAACGCCTTGCAGTAGGCGGCGTGCATCTTCTCGTAGGTATCGACCAGAGATTCCTTGTCGATGTGGAAGGAGTAGGCATCCTTCATCAGGAATTCGCGGCCACGCATCACGCCGAAACGGGGGCGCACTTCGTCGCGGAACTTGGTCTGGATCTGGTAGAGGTTGAGCGGCAGCTGCTTGTAGCTGTTCACTTCGTAACGCACCAGCGCAGTGATCACCTCTTCGTGGGTCGGGCCCAGCACGAAGGGACGGTTGTGGCGGTCGGTCAGACGGCACAGCTCGGGACCGTAGTCATCCCAGCGGCCGGACTCCTGCCACAGCTCGGCGGGTTGCACTACTGGCATGGAGACTTCGACGGCACCAGCATTGTTCATCTCTTCGCGAACAATGTTCTCGATTTTCTTCAGTACCCGCAGACCGGTTGGCAACCAGGCATACATGCCGGAGGCCAGTTTACGGATCATCCCGGCGCGCAGCATCAGCTGGTGGCTGACAACTTCAGCGTCGGAGGGGGTTTCCTTGAGAGTGGAAAGCAGATATTGGCTGGTACGCATCGCGGTAGACCTTAGCTAGAACGGGCGCGGGGCCCAGGATAATTTCAAGGGCGGAATTTTAACAGGCTGGGCGTTGCGGCCCAAGGGCTAAATTTGCCGCAACCCGAAAGGTGGCAACGTCCGGCAGATGACCAGGGGCAATGACCATTGCAACAAGCAGGCTTTTTATGCCTGCAATTTGGCCGGATCTCCGCTAAACTCTGCCACCTTTTCTCGATGGGCATGGCTTTTCCGCGTCCATCACCCCCATTTTTTAGTACTTTTGGAGCCGCTCATGCCGTTAGTGGGACATCAACACCAGATCGAGATCCTGGAACTGACCGACAAAGGAGATGGCAAAGGACGCCTGTTCGATCGCCCCCTGTTTGTCGAAGGTCTGCTGCCCGGTGAGCAGGCGCTGGTGGAGCTGACCGAGGTCAAGCCGAACTATCTGCACGGCAAGGTTGCCGAGCTGCTCCAGCCCTCCGCCGATCGGGTTGCCGATTTCTGCCCCAACACCGAGTGCGGTGGCTGTCAGGTACGTCCGCTGGCCTATCCGGCCCAGCTCAAGCTCAAGCAGGCACTGGTGCAGAGCGCACTGGAGCAGGCCGGGCTGGGTGACACCCCGGTCAAGGATATCCTTGGCATGGAAAGCCCGTTCGCCTATCGCAACAAGGCGCAATATGCGGTGCGTGGCTGCGACGCCGGTGCCGAGATCGGTTTTTATCGCAAGCACTCCCACGATCTCATCACCGCCGATGACTGTGCGGTGCAGGATCCGCTGCACGTCGAGCTCAACGCCCGGGTGCGCAACTGGATGCGCGCGCATGACATCGCCGCCTATGACGAAGTGAACCACAGCGGCTGTGTGCGCAACCTGATGACCCGCAAGGGCTTCAAGAGCGGCGAGCTGATGGTGGTGTTGGTGACCCTGGGTGAGGAGCTGCCGTTCGAAGCCGAGCTGTTGGCAGCTCTGAGCGATCTGCCGGTTACTACCCTGGTGCAGAACATCAACAACGAGCGCACCAACCGCATTCTGGGTGCCACCAACCGGGTGCTGCTCGGCGAAGGGGTGATCCGCGACAAGATCCATGAGCTCGAGTTCGAGATCTCGCCGCTCTCCTTCTTCCAGAACAACCCGACCCAGACCGATGTGCTCTACTCCAGCGCCCTCGAGTATGCCGAACTGACCGGTAACGAGACGGTGTTCGACATCTATTGCGGTATCGGCACCATCTCCCTGTTCCTGGCTGGCAAGGCCGCCAAGGTGGTGGGGATCGAGTCGGTGGAGAGCGCCATCAGCGATGCCCGTCGCAACGCCGCCCTCAACGGTATCGAGCACACCGAATTCCACGTCGGCAAGGCGGAGCAGCTGATGCCCGAACTGCACGCCCAAGGTGTGACAGCTGACGTGGTAGTGATGGATCCGCCCCGCAAAGGCTGTGACAAGGCGGTGCTGCAGACCCTGGTCGCCATGGCGCCCCGCCGTCTGGTCTATGTCTCCTGCAACCCGCAGACCCTGGCCCGCGATCTTGCCTGGCTGGTCAAGCAGGGCTTCGTGCTGGATGAGGTGCAACCGGTCGATATGTTCCCGCACTCCATGCATGTGGAAGCGGTTGCCCGCCTGAGCCTGCCTGCCAAGGTATAAGTCTCCCCCGACTCTTGCCCATAAAAAAACGACGCCAACTGGCGTCGTTTTTTTATCTCTGCAATCGGCGGATGGGCGATTAGCTGGCGCTCTGGCGCACCTCGGCGGCAATCTGGTCGAGCAGCTGTTGCCAGCCCTGACCTAGTTCGTTCACCAGCGCGTTGTAGCCATCGGCCGGCAGCACCCGCTCCTGACGGAAGGGGGCATCGCGCAGCACGGTGCCATCCTCCGCCAGCAGGCGCCAGCGACCACTCAACACGGCGCTGCCGTCATGACGGCCCTGAAAGCGTTCCACCAGAATGGTCAGCACCGGCCCCTTGCGGGCGCCATCCTGCCGTACCACCCAGCCCGGCAGGCGGGTGGAGAGGCCATTAAGGGTGAGCTGGTTGAGCTGATCGTCCAGCGCACCGGCCCAGCGATGGTACTCGGTGAAGTGCAGCTCTTGCCCTTCCAGCTGATAGACCAGGCTGATCCGGTCGAGCTGGCTGGCCAGCGCCACCGGGCGCAGCACCAGCTGGTGCTGCGGTTTGGCCGGGGCCGTTACGGGTTGCTGGCTGTCGGCATCGAGCGAGTAGTAGTGCAGGCTTGGCTGGCTGCTGCAACCCGCCAGCAGGCCCAGCAGGGCCAGCGTCAGGATCTCTTTTTTCATTGTTTGCCTCGCTTGGGCTCAGGGTCCGATGGATGCGCGCGATCGAAGATCAGCGAGCTGGGCTGCTCGTTGAGGGAGTGCACCAGCGGCTGCAGTTCGCGCATCAACTGATTGAGGGTCTGCACCGACTGGCGCAGGTCCTGATTGGTCTGCGACTGGGCATCATAGGCCTGCAAGGTCTCCTGCAACTGCTTGAGGCTCTCGTTGAGCGAGGCGGGCAGCTGCTGGGTGGAATCCTTGGCAGTGAGCTTGTTCAGGTTGGCGCTGACTGCACTGATGTTCTTCAGGGTGCCATCCAGGGTGGTGAGTGACCCGTTGACCTTGGTCAGGGTGGTCGCCATGTCCATGTCGACAAACTTGTCGAGGATGAGGTTCACCTTGCGCTCGATCTGATCCAGCCCGCCCTGCACGGTGGGGAAGACCTGATAACCGGCCAGCTTGGCCTGCTCGAAGCGCGGCGCGTCCGGATAGAAGTTGAGGTCGATGATCTTGCCGCCGGTCAGCAGGCTCGAGGTCTTGAGGCTGGCACGCAACCCCTCCTTGAACTGCTTGCCGAACAGGGCACGCCACTGATCCTTCTCCGCCTTGGCATAGCGGTGGGAGAGGCGCTGCACCTCGATGCGGGCCAGCACCGGTATCTGGCGGCTCTTGAAGATCTGCACGCCCTTGTCCTCGATGAGGTAGGGGGCGGAGATGACGGTACCGACCCGGATACCGCGATACTGCACCGCCGCGCCCGGGTGAAGGCCACCGACGTTGTCATCGAACAGGAAGACGTAGTCGATGAACTGATCCAGACTACCGGCCAGCACGCTCGCCTCATCCTGGAACAGGGTGAACCCTTCCATCTGTTTGACCGGCTCGCCAGGTGCCCAGCCGGGTGGCAGACCCATGGTAATGCCGCCATCGATTAGGCTCTCCAGCGAATCCATCTTCACCTTCATCCCCTCGCTGCTCATGGAGACCTCGAAGCCCGGGGTCATCCAGAAGCGGGAGTTGCTGCTCACCAGAATGTCATAGGGGGCGTGGATGAAGATTTGATACTGCATCTCGCTCTTTTCCGGCAGGAACTTCGCCTCTTCCACCTGACCTATGGTGAAGCCCTGATAGTTGATGGGGGAGCCTTCCCCCAGCGCGCGGGTGTCGCGACTGCTGAGGGTGAGACGCAGCCCCTTGGCATCGAGGGAGGCGAGCGGCGGTTTGTCCAGCATGGCGTATTCGTCCCGAGCCCGACCTTTCTTGCCGGGGGCGAGCTCGATATAGGCGCCGGAGAGCAGGGTGCTCAGACCCGATACCCCTTCACGGCCCACTCTGGGCTTGACCACCCAGAACTGGCTGTCACCGCGCAGCATGCCGGAGGCGGCATTGGTCAGCCGTCCTTTCAGTACGGCATGGCTATAGTCATCGCTCAGCTCGACGGCCTCGATGCGGCCGACGTCCACTTCGCGGGAGCGGATCACCGTCTTGCCGGCGACTATGCCCTCGGCAGTGGCGACTGTCAGGGTGAAACTGGGGCCCTGGGAGTACCAGTGCTGGAGCAGCATCCAGAGACCGATGAACAGCGCCAGCAGGGGCACCATCCAGATTGCGGCGGCAGAGCTCAGAAAGTCAGAGCCCGGTTTCCACCTTTTTTTACGCTCACTCACGTTCGCGTTCTCCTTGTTGTAAATCCCAGATCAGGCGGGAGTCGAAACTCATGGCGGCGACCATGGTGATCAGCACCACACCTGCAAATGCGACGGCCGCAGGGCCGGGATAGATGGTCATCAGATTGTCGAGCCGGATCAGGCCCGCCAGAATGGCCACCACGAAGACGTCGATCATCGACCAGCGTCCGACAAATTCGGTCATGCGATAGAGTTTGAGCTTGCCGAGGGGGGAGGTGACATTGCCGCGCTGCACCATATAGCAAAGCCAGAATAGCGCCAGTATTTTCACCAGCGGCACCACCACGCTGGCGAAAAAAATCACCGCCGCTATGGGGTAGGAGCCCATGGCCCAGAGCAGCACCACACCGCCTAGGATGGTGGAGGGGCTGTCATCACCGAGAAACACCGTATCCATGATGGGATAGACGTTGGCCGGAATGTAGAGAATGGCGGAGGTAAACAGCAGCGCCCAGGTGCGGTTCAGGCCGCCCGGCTTGCGCGCATGCAGCTTGCCGCCGCAGCGGGAGCAACTGTGGCTGCTCACCTCGCTCAGAGCGCCACAGATGTGGCAGCCCACCAGACCTGATTCCAGCGCGCCCACTTCCGGGTCGATATCCCGCGCCTCGGTCGGGCCGAACAGCCGCTGCCACAGCCACATCTGGTCAAGCGAGGAGATCATCTTGATGAGCAGCACGGTGTAACCGACGAAAGCCCAGAATGACAGCCCCATCTTGATGTCGGCCATCCCCATCAGCTTGACCAGCGAGATGAGCACCCCCACCAGAAAGACATCCACCATCAGCCAGGGTTTGATCCGGCAGAGCAGACGGCCGAGGGAGCGCAGGGCATTGCTGTGCAGATCTTTATCGACCCGCCACAGCACCAGCATGATGGAGCCCATATAGACCAGCGGCAGGCCGATCAGGGTCAGGCTCAATACCGCGCCGAGAAACAGATAGCCCTCATCCACCAGGGTGGTGATGCTCTGCAAAAAGGTCATCTCCTGGCCCACCCCTTTGGCCGAGAAGGACATAAAGGTAAAGGCATTGGCGAGCACGAACATGATGAGTGCCGCGAACCCGTAGGAGATCGGCCGCAACTCCTGCTGTGGCAGGTGGCGACTCAGGGTATGTCCGCAACGGGGGCAGCAGCTGGCCTGTCCCACCTCGAGCGGTGTGGCCGGTATCAGCAGGTCACACTCTTCGCAGGCAGTGGCATCATGGACATAGGTGGTGTGGTGTTGGTGTGAAACCGGATGCAAGATAAAACCCCAGATAAGGCCCGTGGTAGAGCCAGAGCTGGCGATTATCGCAGTTGTGCTGGTCAGCGACCAGCCCCCGGAGGGCGCTATTGCTGGCGGGAGTGAGAATGACTTTGACAAGCCAGTGCCCATTTAGCACAATCAAACGCCACTTTTTTTCCGCGGGACAATAATTTATGACAACTGAATCCCCCAGCTACTCCACGATTGAGCAAGCCTTCTCCCTCGGGAACGGGCAAGATTCTGCCCTCAACTGGTTGCGCAAGAACCGCAGTCAGGTCGCTATTTTTCTGGTGAGCGGCATCAAGCTGGAAGGCACCATCAGCGGGTTCGACCAGTACAGCGTGCTGCTGACCGATGCTCATGGTAACCAGCAGCTGGTCTACAAGGCCAAGATCTCCACCATCGCCATGCACACCGGCCGTCCGCAGGTGAATATCCAGCGTGCTCGCAAGCCACGTGTCTCCATGGCGCCGCGCCCCCACGGTGCGCCGGGTCGTTATGACGACAATCAGGGCGGCGGCAACAACGAGTAATCGTCTGCCCCGCACACCCCGTTGACGCGCCCTGCGTCAGCGGCTGACGGAACCTGCTCTCATTTTCATTCATGTCCCGTATGAGAGCTGGTTCCGGTTATCGCCCCTTGCTGGGCGATATTTTTTCCGCACTACGCGGTTATGCCAACCGGTTGACCCTCTTTGACCATGCAGGTCTGCATACCCGCCGCTTCTCCGGCCTGTACCCCGATACCGGTATCTTCAAACACCAGACAGCCTGATGGCTCGATCCCCAGCTTGCTGGCGACCAGCAGGAAGGTGTCCGGATTGGGCTTGTGCAGCTCCACATCGTCTGCGGTAACCACCACGGAGAAGTAGCGATCCAGCCCGGTGTTGCGCAGCACCGCTTCGGCGTTGACGCGGGGCGAGCCGGTGCCGATCCCCATCGGGATGACGCCATGATAGCGCTCGACCAGTGCCTGCATGGCGGGAAAGACGGTCGCCTTGTGCAGGTTGGCCACATAGTGGGCGGTCTTGCAGCGGGTGACGTCGAGCGGATCGAGGGGGAGCTGCTGCTCCTGTGCGACCAGCAGGGCTATCTTGCGGCTCGGCATGCCCCCCAGCTCATAGAACCAGTCGGCATCGAAGTGAAAGCCAAACTCGCGGGCGGTATGTTCCCAAGCGGCGAGGTGCAGCGGCATGGAGTCGACCAGGGTGCCATCAAGGTCAAAGACCAGGCCTTGGAATCCGGAAAGCGTCATGGTGCGGGTCAGTCTCTGAAAAAAGGGAACCCATTCTAGCCAGTGGCTCCCCGCCTCGCCATCACCTAGCTGGTGAGAAACGCTTGCCCCCACATTTGTGACTGAAAATAGACGGGGGTGAGCTGGGCCGGATCGAGTTTATATTTGGGGGCAAGCTGTTCCAGCAGGGCCCAGTTGCCCTGTTCATAGGTGCTGACCAGCTGAAACAGATGAAAGAGTGGCCCTTCGTGCTGTTCGATGGCGCGCTGCACGCTCTTGGGCAGGTGGGCCATCAACGGCTCAGACAGCAGAGATCCATCGAGCACCAGTCCCACCAGAAACGCCCAGCTTGCCTCCGCTTTACCGAGGGCGGTGAGGGCAATCAACTCGCAGAAGCGGCCGCGGGCGATTGCCATGCGGGTGCAGGCCTCCGGCATGTGCTGGCTTACCCGGGCCAGACCGTTGATCAGCACGAACTTGCGGATCTCCTGCTCCCCCAGATAGGAGAGGGCGCGGGGCACCGAGGTGATGGGGGCGGCATGATCGAAGCCGGGGGCGTTGACGTAGGTGAGCAGCAGGCCGGGCAGCCAGGCATCCTGCTCCAGCAGGCGGGCTACCTGGGCGAAGGAGAACTCTTCGTGGCAGATGAGCTGGAGGATCTGCTGTACCAGCGCCATATCGGGCTGGTTGGCCCGCTGATTGACCAGCTCGGGACGGGCGAGAAAGCCGCCGGCAAAGAAGTCGACCCCCGCCTCCCGCAGCGGGAGAAAATCCGCCCAGGTTTCGATGTTCAGCGCCATCCGCTTGTGTTCGGTGGGCTGGCAGATCCCCTCTTCCCCCATCCAGTACACCAGCAGGCGGCTGGCGCCGAGCCAGCGCGGATCCCGGTTGGCGCCATGTACCGCCAGTCTGCGCCGACTGTCGCGCCACTGCTCCAGCACCGGGAACGAGTTGGGCTGGCGTTCGCTGGAGGCTTCAACCAGCGGGATCGCGTCCTGATCCAGCAGCAGGGGACGCTGTTCATCGAGCTGTTCGTGGGTGAAGGGCACCAGATATTGACGCCCCTGCGCCAGCAGGCGGCTATGTTGCGCCAGTGAAGGCCATTCGGCCGGTAAACTGAGCTGATAGTCGATGCCGTAGGCCACCAGAGCCAGGCGACGATTGAAGATGGGGTAGCGACGCAACAGCATGGGATCACCGATAGGCCAGAGTGCGCGCCCTCCCTTGTGACTTGGCATGGTAGAGCGCTTGGTCAGCCTGTTCGGTCAGGGTCTGCCATGCTCCGTCCTGGGAGGGAACCAGATAGCTAAAGCCTATGCTAACCGTAATGAAATCAGCAACCCGCGAGGCGGGATGGGGCATTTTCAAGCGGGCAAGACCATCGTGGATCCGTCCGGCCAGCTGTTCGGCCTCACCGGGTTGGGGGGCGCAGAGCAGAATGACGAACTCTTCCCCGCCGTAACGGGCGACCAGATTGGTGCAGCGCCGCTCTGCATCCCGCAGCACATGGGCCACCTGTTGCAGGCAGAGATCCCCCTTGGCATGGCCGAAGTGGTCGTTGTAGGCCTTGAACTCGTCGACGTCGATCATCAATACCGCCAGCAGGTTCTGGGTGCGCCGTGCCCACTCCCACTCCCGCTGCATGGTGATGTCCCACTGGCGCCGGTTGGCGATGCCGGTGAGGGGATCTTCCAGCGACAGCAGGGAGAGGCGGTGATTGGCCTCCTCCAGCGCACGGTTGGTCTCGGCCAGCTGCATGGTGCGTTCGGCGACCCGGGCCTCCAGCTGGCGGTTGAGGGTTTCCAACTGCTCCTGAGTACGCTGGCGGATCAGCAGTTGTGACAGGATGGCGGCGTACTGTTTGAAGATCTCGCTCTGATAGGCCTTGAGCGGACGGTGCCAGAGCAGGTTGTCGGCGGCGATCCAGCCGATGGGGGTGGTGCCATCCCACAGCGATATCATGGCGTTCCAGCCACGGCCCACCTGCTGCTTCTCGTAGTAGAGGGGAGTATCTTCCATCACCAGTACGTAATCCTTGCGCCTGAGCGCCTCTTGCACCGTGGGGTGATCCGGAATGGGGCTGATGAAGTTGTGTTCATCCATCAGCTCGCCCTCTTCGCTGGTGCCCCAGGTGCCGCGCATGGTCTTGCCATCGGGTTCGATCAGGAAGATGGCGACCCGATCGAATTGCAGCTCCTTGCGGGCCAGCAGCACGGCATCCCGCAGCAGATCGTTCTCGCTGCGACTGCGGGAGAGGGTAACGCTTACCATGTGCAGCGCCTGCAACATGGTGAGGAAGGAGCCCTGCAGTGCCTGACTCTGTACCAGATCGGTCTGGGTATGGAGCCGCTGGTCCCGCTCCTGATTGACCTGGCTGGAGAGCAGGTGATTGCTGAGCTCGGCAGTCAGATAGTGGATAAGGAGCTGGATGCCCTGACGCTGGTGGGAGGAGAGGCGATCGATGCGGCGGCGGGTCTCCAGATAGATGACCCCTTCCAGTTTCATGTGACGCTTGAGAGGGAAACAGGCGCGTAACTGTGGCTGGGCGGGCTCCACATTTTCGCCGGGATCCGGCGGTGCTTGGAGCTGCTCGATCACCAGTTGTCCCTTCTCCATCGCCTTGTCGATCAGGTGGTGGGGCAGGGTCAGTTGGCCGAGATGGGCGAGATCAAGCGTGGTCAGCCCGTGATCGAGCTGAAAGCTGTAGAGCTGCGGTTCGGGGGCTTTTAGCCAGAGGTAGAGGCGTTCGGCATCGGTCTTTTCACGGATGGTGGCGAGGCTCACTTCGCATAACTGAGCGAAGTTGGTGAAGTGTTCCGGGTCCCATTCCTGCATACCAATATCCCTTGGGTTGTACCCAAGCGAGTATAGACATATTTCTCCTTGATTAATATGTCAGAAAGGAGAGGCGGCGCACATAACGGTTGCTTTCAGCCCTGCTGGTGGAGATATGCACTGCGTTCTCTGTCAATCGTGGCTAGAACTGTGTGCCATAACGGTATATATGGCAGCTTGTAGGGCTGGGGGTTGGGCAAAAAAGAGCCCGCACGATGGCGGGCTCTCTGACAGATCAGATGATTCTGCGTGGCTTATTCTGCCTTGGGGGCAGCCTCAGCGGGCGTTTCACTGCTATCGGCTGGCGCACTCTCGGCCGCCGGGGCTTCCGGTGCCGGACCCGGCACCAGATCCACTGCCGGTTTGGCGATAAGGGAGCGGGTTTCTTCTACCGCTTCGGTCAGCTTCACCTCGATGATCTGGCCGAGCTCGTAGACCACCTCGGTCTTGTCCAGATAGACGCGGCCGTTGTCCCAGTTGCACTCCAGCCGATCCTTGTTGTCGAGAATATGGCGGGCAGGCAGGAAGACCACGGCGCCGTTCTCCTGCAGACGCAGCTTGAGACCGGCACGCATCACGTCGATGATCTCGGCGTTGAATACCTGATCGGTGCCAGCCGCGGCTTTCAGGTAACGGACATAGAGCCAGTCGCCGATGTCGCGCTCCACCATGCGGTGCAGGCGGCGGCAGGCGGTCAGGTGCTCGGTGAGCTCGGTGCTCGGGCGCTCACCCGGGGTCTTGCCGGCGATAACGGCTTTCAGCAGACGATGGTTGACCATATCGCCGTATTTACGGATCGGGGAGGTCCAGGTGGCGTAGGCATCCAGACCCAGACCGTAATGGGCGCCCGGTTCGGAGGACATCAGCGCATAGCTCTGGAAGCGGCGGATCTTGCCATCCAGCCAGCGGGTGTCGAGGTTGTCGATCCAGCGGCGCAGGGCGCAGAAGCCGGAGAGGCTGGCGATCTCGTCGCGCTCGAACGGGGCTTCGGCACTCTTCAGCAGGTCGATGGCGCCGTCGAGGGACTCTTCGTCAAAGCCGGTGTGAACGTTGAAGATGCCGTAACCGACGCTCTTGCCCAGCACGCGACCGGCGCAGATGTTGGCGGCGATCATCGACTCTTCCACCATGCGGTTGGCGATGCGGCGCGGCTCGACGTGGATAGCCAGCACTTCGCCATTCTCGCCCAGCTCGAAGTCGTAGTCGGGACGATCCGGGAATACCAGCGCATGCTCGGTGCGCCACGCGATGCGTGCTTCGGTCATCGCCTTCATCAGCGGCAGCTGGGCCAGTACGCCTGCGTCGATAGACAGCTCTTTGCCATACTCGGCCCAGTCGGAGACGTCGTCATAGTTGAGACGGGCGTGGGAACAGATGCGGGCGGCGAAGAACTCGGTCTCCTCCAGCAGCAGACCATCTTCGGCGATCAGCAGACGGGCACACAGAGTGTTGCGCTCCTCGCCCTCTTTCAGGGAGCAGAGCTCGTCGGAGAGGGTGCGCGGGATCATCGGCACGTTGCGGCCCGGCATGTAGACGGTAAAGGCGCGCTGGGCGGCCTCTTTGTCCAGCTCGCTCCCTTCGGCCACATAGGCGGTCGGGTCAGCGATGGCGACCAGCAGCTCCCAGCCGTTGTCCAGCTTGGTGATGGCCAGCGCATCGTCCATATCCTTGGTCTTGGCACCGTCGATGGTGAAGAAGGGCATCTTGGTCAGGTCACGACGGGGCAGCTCTTCCTCTTCGATCACCTTCCACTCCGGCAAATCAGCCGGCTCGACCTGGGCTAGGTTGTGGCGCGCAAGCACCACCCACCAGGGCACATTGTGATCTTCTTGGGCGGCGATCTTCTGGATGATCTCGGCAGAGAAGTTACCGTCGACCAGCGCATGGCGCTTGAGGGTCGCCACCACCCAGTCACCTTCCTTGAACTCTTTCTCATCCAGACCCTTCTTGACGCGGGCCTTGATGGCATCCTTGATCAGCGGATGGTCGGCGACCACGTTGAGGCGGTCGCGGAACATCTTGACCCGGGCCACGAAGCGGGTGACGGACTGCTCCAGCAGGGTATCCGGCTCGGCCACTTCCTTCTCTTTTTCGGTGCGGATCAGAGCGGTCACCCGGTCACCGTGCATCACCTTCTTCATGTAGGGAGGCGGCACGAAATAGCTGGTCTTCTCATCGACTTCCAGAAAGCCGAAGCCCCGGTCCGAGGCGCGGATCACACCCTCTTTCTTCGGGATGTTTTCGCGGATTTGTTGCTTGAGCTGGGCCAGCAGCGGATTGTCTTGGAACATAAGTGAGGAACCTGAAGTGAAAACCTGGGTGGAGACCTGATGAAGGATCGCCCAGCACTATACGTTTTTAGCCCTGCAAAGCCAAGGTGAATGGCCTGCTCAGCGTGGTTTCAACTGCGATCTGGCATGGTCGATAAGGCGTTGGGATAGCTGCTTGTGAACCCCTTTTTCCAGTACCCAGCGGTGCCAGTAGAAGCATTCCGTCAGGACGTGGTCGGGACTGAGGTTGAGTAGTGACCCGCCTGCGAGCTGGCCTCTTATCTGCAATTCGGGAATGAGGCAGTAGGCCAACCCCTGTTCGGCCATGGCGACGAAGGCCTCTGACGAGTGGACCGTATGGCAGGGATAACCGCCAGGCTCCAGCCCGAAGTGTTCCCTCATAAAGCTCACATGCATGTCATCGCGCTGATCGAACGCCACCGCCGGTGCCTTGGCCAGCGCCTCACGAGTCAGGCCGCGAGGGAAGTGGCGGGCTACGAAGGCGGGGCTGGCGGTAAGCAGATAGTTCATCTCACCGAGCTCGTCGACGCAGCAACCCGCCAGCGGTTGGGGATGCAGACTGACCGCACCAAAGGCCTGGCCCTCGCGGACCTTGTCGAGGGTGCGGCTCTCGTCATCGACCAGCAGGTTGAGTTCGATGGGGTGCTGTTTCAACAAGGGGGCAATGGCGGGCAAAAACCAGGTGGCCAGGCTGTCGGCGTTGACGGCGATGCTGATCCGGATTGGCCCCTGCGGCTGGTCGGGGGTCAGCTCCCCCGCCAGTTCGAGCTCAAGCTGATGTACTTGCCGATAGTGGGCCAGCAGCTTCTGGCCGAGTGGCGTGGCCTGCTGCGGTTGGCTGCGAATGAGCAGCGGCTCGGCAAATTGCTGCTCCAGCTGCTTGATCCGCTGGGAGATGGCCGACTGGGTGATATGGAGCGACTTGGCCGCCCGATCGAAGTTCTGCTCCTGCAGTACTGCATCCAGCGCCCGCAGCAGTTTGTAGTCCAGCTCTTTCATCTTCTCCCCCTTCCGTTGCCCAAGGGCTGACTCTACGTCACTCGGCAGGGGACAACAATGGGCGGCGGAAGGGGCGTTGCGCTGTGATATCTGACAGTGGTGGTCTGTCTTGTAAGGAAGGCATACTGCTAGAGACCGCAGGGGGCAGCCCTGCGGGGTCATAGCGATACAGCGATACGTTTATCCCGGGCCTGTTTTCCCGGGATTTTTTATATCTGGGCCGCTAACTCCTGGGAGCGATAGGTGGCAGTTTGATAGTGTCCGATGAGCGGCTGCGAGACCGCCAGGGCAAATCGCTCATCCAGATAAAAGCGCAGGCCGACACCTTTAACTGCACCGAGATCTACCGCTTGGCGATGGCCCAGACGAGCCATAGGGATTCCGAGACGGCGGAAAATGCGTTCTGCGGGCAGGCTGGCTACACCAACAAACTCTTTGATGCCGTTGGCTGTAGCAAACGCATAGGCTTCCCGAAGGAGCACGCAGGTCAGCTCGCTGACACCATTGGTCATGCACGGAGCGCGGGTCGCATCGATAGCCAGACGGGTGAGTTCCCAGATCTCGGGAGTGCGGGGCGCGTTTTCACCGGCAAGGGCGGTGGGAAAAATGCTGGGCAACATATAGGCGCTGGCGCAACTGAGCAGACGGATACAGGCGCAGACTCCTTGTTCATCTTCGACCAGTACCCAATGGGTGTCTGGCGTGTCAAAGCGGTCGCGTTCCAAACCGTGGTAAGACTCGACGTCCCAGCCTAGCCGGTCGGAAAAGACGCGATTTCGAAATTGATAGAGTTCGTTCTCTACGGCGTTTCGTGGGTGATCTCTCAATTTTCCTTTGAAAACCAACATTATGAACTCTCTCTTTGCCTGTTCGCCGTTATAATCAGAAGCTTGGCCAGGGGGGCTAGCATATGAAACAAGAGCAACTGTTTGAGTATCTGGAACATTTCACTTCGGTGACGGATGGTGACCGTCTTGCCGGATTGATCGGTCGCTTTACGGTCGATATGGGTTATGACTATTACGGCTTTACCCTGATCATTCCGATGTCGATGCAAAGACCCAAAGTGGTACTGTTTAATCAGTGCCCTATCTCTTGGGTACAGACCTATACCGATAACAACATGCTGGCGTGCGACCCCGTGATTCAGTTGGCACGCAAGCAGACGCTGCCCATTTACTGGAACCGCCTCGATGAGCGGGCTCGCTTTCTGCAAGAGGGAAGCATGGACGTGATGGGACTGGCCGCCGAGTTCGGATTGCGCAATGGCATCTCCTTCCCTCTGCACGGCGCAGCCGGGGAGAACGGGATCCTCTCCTTTATCACCTCCGAGCGGGCTTCGAGCGATCTGCTGCTGGAGTCCTCGCCAATCCTCTCCTGGATGGCCAATTACATCTTCGAGGCTGCGATCAGGGTTGTGCGCCTGAGGGATTCGGATCAACAAGCCGCGCTGACGGATCGTGAGACCGAATGCCTGTTCTGGGCCAGTGAGGGGAAAACATCGGGGGAGATCGCCTGCATTTTGGGGATCACCGAGCGTACGGTGAATTACCACCTCAATCAGGTCACTCGCAAAACCGGATCAATGAATCGCTATCAAGCCATTGCCAAGGGGATTAGCAGTGGCATTTTGCTGCCGAATCTTGAACAGGTTGTTGTCACCAACTTCCCTAAACTGATGCAATAGAACCTGTTGATTCTCGTGGCAGAAGCAGGGGGACTCAATTGTCAGATCCTGCTATTGACTGTTGGCTTCGGATGGGGCTTTGCTGACTCAGTCTGATTAGCAAAATGAATCAATAAGTAAATCAATGAATTTCTAAGAAGGAACTACCATCGCTATAGTGCCGCTCATTCATCATTTCGAACGGTGCTCTCCATGATGCTCGCAACGACACTGCAAGGCTTCACCATCGGTCTGGCCATGATCATCCCCATCGGCGCCCAGAATGCCTTTGTGCTGAGCCGGGGCATCCATCGCAATCACCATCTGCTGACGGCCACGCTCTGCAGTTTCTGTGATCTCACCCTGATTGCTATCGGCGTATTTGGCGGAGCCAATGTGCTGGCCGCCAGCCCCCTCGGCATGGCGCTACTCACCTGGGGTGGCGTGCTGTTTCTCGGCTGGTTTGGTGGCCGTTCCCTGCTCAGTGCCTGGCGTGGTAAAGGGGAGGGGCTTGCCGAGTCTGCTCAGCAGATGGGGGCCAAAAGCGTGCTGGCGATGACGCTGGGTGTTACGCTGCTCAACCCTCACGTCTATCTCGATACTTTGATGCTGCTCGGCTCCCTTGGCAGTCAGGTGAGCGAGTCCCTGCGTCCGGCCTTTGCTGCGGGGGCCATGCTGGCCTCGTTGGTGTGGTTCTACTCGCTGGCACTGGGGGCGGCGGCACTGGCGCCCTGGTTGGCTCGCAGCCAGGTACAGCGGGGGATCGACCTGCTGGTCGGCATCATCATGCTGAGCCTGGCTGTGCAACTGGCCATAGGACGTTGAGGAAGTTAAGGCGGCAGGAATGAGCGACCGGCAACAAAAAGATGCCACTCACATGAGTGGCATCTTTGCTATTGAAAGGGGTCAGACCCTGAACTGGGAGAGCAGGCGCTGTTGCAGCAGGCTGGCCTGATGGAGTGAGGAGGCGAGTTGCAGACACTCCTGCGCCTCCTGTTCGCCGGTTCTGGCTTGCAGACTGATACCGGAGACCTTGTCAGAGGAGTGGCTCAGGGTGTGTGACAGTTGCCCGGTAGCCACGGCCACCTGCTGCACCATGTCGGCCAGCTGGTCGATGGCGCCTTCCACCTTGAACAGGATCTGCTTGGTGTTCTCGGAGTCCTGCATGCCGGACTCCACCGTCTTGAGGTTGCGTTGCATCATCAGATAGGCGGTCTCGGTCTGCTGCTGGATACTGCTGATCACCTGGCTAATTTCGGCGCTCGATGTTGCGGTGCGATTGGCCAGGGTGCGCACCTCGTCCGCAACCACCGCAAAGCCACGCCCCATCTCCCCCGCGCGGGCCGCTTCGATGGCCGCATTGAGGGCCAGCAGGTTGGTCTGTTCCGAGATGCCGCTGATGGTGGAGATGATCTGGCCAATCTGACCCGCCTGCTCCTTGAGGGAGTTGATGGCGATGGCACACTCGCTCACCTCCTGTACCACCCGCTGCATGCCCGCGCTGGCGGAGGCGACATACTGGCTGCTCTCGGTGGTCAGCTGGCGTACCTCATTGGCATTGTGGGCCGCCATGCTGCAGTTGTCCGAGATACCGGTGGCGACTTGCACCATCTGCTCACTGTCGTGGTGCAGGGCCAGCGCATGTTCGGCGGTCTGGCGGCTGCTCTGGCTGATTGCCTCCACCCGGTTGACCGAGGTGTGAACGTGTTCGCTGATGTGCTGGTTGTTGTCCATGGTGGAGCTGATCATCTTCTGCAATTTCTCGATGAAACGATCCACGCTGTTGGCCAGCGAGCCTATCTCGTCATCCCGTTGCAGGTTGATGCGGGCGTTGAGATCTCCCTCGCCAGCGGCGATATCCTGCATCCGCTTGTCCACTTGCAGCAGCGGGGTCACCAGCTTGCGGGTCAGCCAGAAGCCGCAGAGGGTGACCATGATCAGGCTCAGCAGCAGGCCACCCAGCAGCAGGGTTCGGGTCTGGCTGATGATGCCGTTGAGCTGGGCCACCTGATCCTCAACGGTAGCATCGCCGCTCTCCTCGATGGCAACCAGCTGTTGTCGCAGCTCATCGGCACTGACCTCATAGACGGACTGCTGGGCCTGATAGCTGCCGAGCGCATCGACCCACTGTCCCGTCAGTTGCTGATGCCGGGCCAACAGGGCGCGATACTCTGCCGACAGTGTCTTGCCGGCAAATTCGCCGGTTCCCTCGATATCGAACAGCCCGGTGCCGAGCATGCTGTCGACCGCTTCGTGGTAGAAATCGGTCGCCTCTTTCAGCTCGGCCTTGATCGCCTCTGTGACTCCTTGTCTGCGCATCTTTTCCAGCGCATAGAGCTGGCGCAAAAAGCCTATGTTGGATTCCATCCCCCCGTCGGCCGCTTCCCAGCGAGTGGAGAGGCCGCTGTTCCAGCTGATGGTCTGGTCGGGGGATTGGGTCAGCGCCTCGACCGCTCCGTCGCCGATCACCTCCAGCTGGGTCGAGAGGCGGGCCATCAGATCGGCGTTGTGATGCAGGGCCTGATCCACCTCGGTATAGGCGTGATAGAGCGCCAGCAGCTTCTCTTGTTGCTGTTGATAGTCCTGCTTGTGCTGTTCCATGATGGCAAGGGCCGCACCATCAATGAGCTGCCCCTGGCTGACCCGGGCCAGCGCGTCATCGGTCGCCGCCTTGGCAGCATCGAGTTCGGCGCGATTGAGCGGGGTACCGTTTTGCATCTTCTGAATCTGTAGTTGTTGGTTGCCCAGCTCTATGGAGCCCTCCATGGCACCGTCGGCGGTCTGCCAGGCGGCGCCCAGTACGTAGGAGAGCAGATTGGCTAGCCGCTGGCTGCCATACCAGCCAACGACCCCCATGCCCAGCGTACAGCCGAGCAATATGGCAAGACCCAGATTGGAGGTGGTAACAATTTTCATGTGATGGCCTTCCTTGGTATCGACATTGGCACCAGTTTCGGTTCCGAACGGGTTTAGTGTAGTGGTTTATCTCCCGCTCGGGGGCCGGTGCGGCGCTGAAACATCCCGTGCACTAGCTGCACCCGATCAAGCATGGTGGAAAATGGGATAAAAAGCCTCTCTGACCACAAGGGTGTTGCTGCCCTATGCTGGATACTTATCCAGTTATTCTTTATGCTATGAGCCAATTTACGAATAGTTGTATTGGTGAGGAGAGAGCCGTGATTGGTCGCTTGAGAGGCATTGTCATTGAAAAGCAGCCCCCCGAGGTCCTGCTGGAAGTGGGCGGGGTTGGCTATGAGGTGCAGATGCCGATGAGCTGCTTCTATGATTTGCCGGAGATCGGCAAGGAAGCGACCATCCATACTCACTTCGTGGTGCGGGAAGATGCCCAGTTGCTCTATGGTTTCAACCACAAACAGGAGCGGGCGCTGTTCCGCGAGCTGATCAAGACCAACGGAGTCGGCCCCAAGCTGGCGTTGGCTATTCTCTCCGGCATGACAGCTACCCAGTTTGTGCTGAGTGTCGAACGTGAAGAGATAAGCTCTTTGGTCAAACTGCCGGGAGTCGGCAAGAAGACCGCCGAGCGGCTGGTGGTGGAGATGAAGGATCGCCTCAAAGGCTGGGTCAGTCACGACCTCTTCTCCCCAGCCATGGTCACCTTGCCAGCCAGTGAGCCCGAATTGCGGGCACCGGATGTGACCGAGGAGGCGGCCAGTGCGCTGGTGGCCCTAGGTTACAAACCGCAGCAGGCGAGTCAGATTGTCAGCAAGATCGCCAAAGAGGGGATGTCGGTGGAAGATATCATCCGTGAATCCCTGCGTAGCCTGGTATGAGGTAGTTGATGATTGAAGCAGACCGCCTCATTTCGGCCAGTGCCGCCCGTGAGGATGACATTATTGACCGGGCTATCCGCCCCAAGAAGCTGGCTGACTACACCGGTCAGGATACCGTCTGCGAACAGATGGAGATCTTTATCGAAGCGGCCCGTCAGCGGGGTGAAGCGCTCGATCACCTGTTGATCTTCGGCCCGCCGGGTCTTGGCAAGACTACCCTCGCCAACATCGTCGCCAACGAGATGGGGGTCAATATCAAGACCACCTCCGGCCCGGTGCTGGAGAAAGCGGGGGATCTGGCGGCGCTGCTCACCAACCTCGAACCGAACGATGTGTTGTTCATCGACGAGATCCATCGCCTCAGCCCGGTGGTGGAGGAGGTGCTCTATCCGGCGATGGAGGATTACCAGCTCGACATCATGATCGGGGAGGGACCCGCAGCTCGCTCCATCAAGCTGGATCTGCCTCCCTTCACCCTGATTGGCGCCACCACCCGGGCAGGTTCACTGACCAGCCCGCTGCGGGATCGCTTCGGTATCGTCCAGCGGCTGGAGTTCTACAACGTCAAGGATCTGACCGATATCGTCTCCCGCAGCGCCCGTTGTCTGGGGCTCGACATGACGGAAGATGGTGCCATTGAGGTCGCCCGTCGCTCTCGCGGCACGCCGCGGATTGCTAACCGTTTGTTAAGGCGGGTGCGCGACTTTGCCCAGGTGAAATCCGATGGCCGGATCGACGGCCCCATTGCTGCCCGCGCCATGGACATGCTGGATGTCGATAACGAAGGTTTTGACTTCATGGACCGCAAGTTATTGTTGGCTGTGATAGACAAGTTTATGGGGGGGCCGGTGGGTCTCGATAATCTGGCCGCCGCGATCGGGGAAGAGAAAGATACTATCGAAGATGTGCTGGAGCCTTATCTGATCCAGCAAGGGTATCTGCAACGTACACCCAGAGGACGGATTGCGACCACACGAGCCTACGCTCATTTCGGTCTTCAGCGACCAGATGAGAAGTAAAAACAGTCGTTTGAACATGAAACCGCCGTCAAAGGCGGTTTTTTATTATCCGGGCAAAAAAAAGCCCACGGCGGATGCGGTGGGCAAAGACAATTCAGGATGGATGTTCACAGACAGTGAGTGCGTCTGGACACAGACCGGAAAATAAACAGGTGAGCCGTCGCGAGCTCTCAGAGTCGGTTCAGTTGATAGAGCTGAACAAAGGAAAGCTTGTAGTAACGGATGGTTTTAGCAACAAACTTTTTCATCTTCGATTCCAATAGACAGGTTCAAATTGATCGTCGAATACGTACCGTGAACCCGGATTAACCGGCCTGTATCCAAGGGTATGCCCTCACTGCGAGGCGCATTGTAGGAGTTCGAATCGACCCCGGCAAACAAGAAAAATTGCACTCTTCAAATTAGTTTATCTAATGTCTTTATTGATGAAATTGGTTCGCATGAGTATGCATTCTTTGCAATTTTAAATTGAGTTTTCGAATCAGATTGCCTGACTCGGATAACATGGAAAAAGGCGCGTCATTCACGCTTTTCAAATTAAACCGAGTGGCGGGATGTTAAATTCTTAAATTGATTTAAATCAATGTTTTACGCTTTATCGTGTTTTGTGATCTGGCTCGCGTCAATAATCGTGAAATAGATTAAAAATGCCTTTCAAAGCCATGTATGGCGGGTCCTTTTACATTGATTTCAATCAAATAAAGGTGATATAAAAACCCGGTCATCATGGGCGAGAATAAATTTAGGCTGATTGTTTTGGAATTGTTAAACATTAGCTTTATTTGTGTTCTTGTATTGCCTTGTTGTTAATGCCAGTGGTTACTGAACGCGTTTTGTTGTGACACGTCCCAATAAGGCTCATTCGATAACCTCCAACGGAAGCTTTGTGCTTAAAACTTAAAATAGCCGTGCCAATAATCGGTGAGGAAACATCATGATTGCTGAGCATGTGGTAGACCTATCGCGGTTCCAGTTCGCTGCGACGGCCCTTTATCACTTTTTGTTTGTACCCCTGACGCTGGGAATGGCCTTTCTCCTGGCGATCATGGAATCCGTCTATGTGATGACCAACAACACCATCTACCGGGACATGACCAAATTCTGGGGTAAGTTGTTTGGTATCAACTTTGCCTTGGGGGTCACCACAGGTCTGGCCATGGAGTTCCAGTTCGGGACGAACTGGGCTTACTACTCCCATTATGTCGGCGATATCTTCGGGGCCCCGCTGGCTATCGAAGGGCTGATGGCCTTCTTCCTGGAGTCCACCTTCGTCGGTATGTTCTTCTTTGGTTGGGATCGTCTGAGCAAGCATCAGCATCTGGCTGCCACCTGGTTGATGGCGCTGGGTACCAACCTCTCCGCCCTCTGGATCCTGGTCGCCAACGGCTGGATGCAGAACCCGGTCGGTGCCGAGTTCAACTTCGAATCCATGCGGATGGAGATGATGAGTTTCGCTGACGTGGTGCTCAACCCGGTTGCTCAGGTCAAGTTCGTCCACACTGTGGCGGCTGGCTATACCTGTGGCGCCATGTTTGTGCTGGGTATCTCCTCCTACTACCTGCTGAAGAATCGTGATGTGGCGTTCGCCCGTCGCTCCTTCGCCATTGCCGCCGCATTCGGTATGGCTTCTATCGTGTCCGTACTGATCCTCGGTGACGAATCCGGTTACGAGACAGGTGAAGTGCAGAAGGTGAAACTGGCCGCTATCGAAGCTGAGTGGGAGACTGAACCTGCTCCGGCTGCCTTTACCCTGTTCGGTATTCCGAATCAGGAAGAGATGCGCACCGACTACGCCATCAAGATCCCCTATGCGCTGGGCATTATCGCGACCCGTTCTCTGGACGGTCAGGTCACCGGTCTTAAAGATCTGAAGAGCGAGCACGAACTGCGCGTCCGTAACGGTATGACCGCTTACGACCTGCTAACCAAGCTGCAATCCGGTGACAAGTCTGACGAGACCCGCGCTCGCTTCGACGAAGTGAAGCAGGATCTGGGCTACGGTCTGCTGCTCAAGCGCTACACCAGCAACGTGACCGATGCTACCGACGAGCAGATCAAGGCCGCCGTGGATGACTCCATCCCGCAGGTACTGCCGCTGTTCTTCGCCTTCCGCATCATGGTTGCCGTCGGCATGCTGATGCTGGTGCTGATTGGGATGGCCTTCTATGACAGTGCCCGCCACCAGATCGGCAAGCGCAAGTGGCTGCTCAAGGGTCTGCTGTGGGGTATCCCGCTGCCGTGGATCGCTATCGAAGCTGGCTGGTTTGTTGCTGAATATGGTCGCCAACCGTGGACTATTGCAGAGGTGTTGCCGACTTCCCTCTCTGCATCCAACTTGCCTGCAGCCGAGATCTGGTTCTCTCTGATCGGTATCTGCCTGTTCTATACCGTACTTCTGGTTATCGAGATGTACCTGATGTTCAAGTATGCCCGTCTTGGCCCCAGCAGCCTGAAGACTGGCAAGTATCACTTTGAACAGATCAAGGCATAAGGAGAGCGACCATGTTTGATTACGAAACTCTGCGTGTCATCTGGTGGGCTCTGGTCGGCGTGCTGCTGATCGGTTTTGCCATCACTGACGGCTTCGACATGGGGGTAGGCGCACTGCTCCCGTTCGTCGGCAAGAAAGATGTCGAGCGCCGCGTGATGCTCAACACCATGGGGCCGCACTGGGAAGGTAACCAGGTTTGGCTGGTCACTGCCGGTGGTGCCTTGTTCGCCGCCTGGCCGATGGTGTATGCCGCGACCTTCTCCGGCTTCTACATCGCCATGATCCTGACGCTGATGGCGCTGTTCCTGCGTCCGGTCGGTTTCAAGTACCGCTCCCTGCGTGCTGATGCCAAATGGCGCAGCAACTGGGACTGGGCCTTGTTCGCCGGCAGCGCCGTACCGCCCATCGTCTTTGGTGTGGCCTTTGGCAACCTGCTGCAAGGCGTTCCGTTCGAGTTTAACCAGTTCATGATGTTGACCTATCACGGCAACTTCTTTGGTCTGCTTAACCCGTTCGGCATTCTGGCTGGTCTGGTGAGTCTGTTCATGCTGCTCACCCAGGGCGCAACCTGGTTGATGATGAAGACCGACGGTGAAGTGCTGGCGCGTTCCCGCACTGCCGCCATGATCTGCTCACTGCTGACCCTGGTGCTGTTTGCTGCCGCGGGTTGGTGGGTAAGCGGTATGGAAGGGTATGTCATCGTCAAGGCTGCCGCGACTGACGCAGTATCCAACCCGATGAACAAGGAAGTTGTCCTGCAGGCTGGTGCCTGGATGAACAACTACACCCTCTATCCGTGGATGGTGGTTGCCCCTGTACTGGGCCTGGCCATGAGCCTGCTGACTGCGCTGTTTGCCCGCATGAACATCGGCTGGCTGGCGTTTACCAGCTCCTCGCTGGCGATTGCCGGGGTCATCCTCACTGCCGGTTTCTCCATGTTCCCGTTCGTGATGCCCTCAAGCCTTGAGCCGTCACTGAGCCTGACCATGTGGGATGCTACTGCTTCTTTCAACACCTTGCAGGTGATGACTGTGGCCGCAGCGATCTTCGTACCGATTGTGCTGGGTTACACCATCTGGACTTACATCAAGATGTTTGGCCGGGTAACCAACAAGCACATCGAAGATAACCAACAATCTCTCTATTAAGAGGTGCGCTGACAATGTGGTATTTCACCTGGATCCTGGGACTGTTGCTGGCCTGTGCATTTGGCATCATCAATGCGCTGTGGCTGGAACACACCGAGAACATGGATCGTCAGATCGATGAAAACAAGTGATCGACTCGCCAGGCTGGCCGCTCCACTGGAGCGGCAGCCGTGGCAGGGGTTGATGTTACTCGCGGCGGCCTTGTTGGCCGTCGCTATTTTACAGGCCCCCAATCTGATCGCGGCCAACACCAGCGAGCATGGTCTCTGGCTTGCTCCCTGGCTGATGTGGGCCGTCTGTTGTGGCGTGCTTAACGGGCTTGGCTTTCATCTTAAAAGCCTGCCCGGACGTGTGCTGTTCAACCCCTGGCTCGCCTGGCCCAGTTTGTTGTATGGCCTCTGGCTGACACATTCATATTTCCTTTCATAAAAAACGGGGGGAGGCAGGATTTCCCTGTCTCCCCCTGCTTCTTTCCTATTCAGCCCTGCGCTATGATAGCCCCCCATCTGACTGTCGAATGGATCACAGATTGTTATGGGGGAAGTCTTTGAGTTTCCGGTGCGTGTCTACTACGAAGACACCGACGCCGGGGGCATCGTCTACAACGCCAATTATCTCAAGTTTATGGAACGTGCTCGCACCGAGTTTCTTCGTGCCAAAGGGGTCGAACAGGACGTCTGGCTGCAGGAGGGATATGCCTTCGTGGTGAGCCGAACTGAGATCGATTTCCGCTCGGCGGCCCGTTTTAATGAACTATTGAATGTATTAACGCAAGTGATTGAAGTGAAACGCGCATCCCTGCGCTTTTCGCAGCAGATCCTGGCGGCTGATGGACGACTGATCACCCAGGCGATGGTACAGATAGCCTGTGTCAGTCATCCGCAAATGAAACCTGTAGCTATACCTGAAAAAATCAAGGGAGTGCTGTTAAGTGCACGCTGAAATTTCGTTTATTGGCCTGTTTTGGCAAGCCAGCCTGTTGGTAAAACTGGTCATGATGACCCTGATGAGCATGTCTATTGTCTCGTGGGCGCTGATTATCCAGCGTTCAAAGGCGATCAAGGCGGCCAATCTCGCATCGGAACAGTTTGAAGATCGCTTCTGGTCAGGGGTCGATCTCAATCGCCTCTATCAGGAGTCCTCTTCCCGCCGCGATGATATCGAAGGCATGGAAGATATCTTCTACTCCGGCTTCAAGGAGTATGCCCGCTTGCTCAAGGCCGGTGCCCGTGGTCAGGATGCGGTGATGGATGGTACCTACCGCGCCATGCGCGTCTCCCTCTCCCGCGCGGTGGATGATCTGGAATCCAACCTGCCGGTGCTGGCGACCATCGGCTCCATCAGCCCCTATATCGGTCTGTTTGGTACCGTATGGGGGATCATGAACGCCTTTATCGCCCTGGGTCAGGTGCAGCAGGCCACCCTGCAGATGGTGGCACCGGGTATCGCGGAAGCGCTGATCGCTACCGCCATGGGTCTGTTTGCCGCTATCCCGGCGGTTATCTTCTACAACCGCTTCTCCAACAAGGTCGAGCGGCTGGAGAACGCCTACGCCAACTTCATGGACGAGTTCACCACCATTCTGAACCGTCAAATTGCACAGCAGCAGGGTGATCAGTAATGCAAACCTATCAGCGGATCCGGCGCAAAAAGGTGGCCGAGATCAACGTGGTTCCCTATATCGACGTCATGCTGGTGCTGCTTATCATCTTTATGGCGGTCACGCCGGTGATCACGCAAGGGGTCAAGGTGGATCTGCCACAGGCTGAGTCCGAGCAGTTGCCGGAAGATGCCAAGCCGCCCTTCATCGTCAGCGTCAATACCGAAGGCGAGTATGTCATCAAGGCTGGCGAAGCCGATGACGAGCCGGTGCCAAGCGGCACGCCAGAGGCGATGCAGCAATACATCACCGAAAAAGCCATGGGCTATCTGGCGATCAACCAGAATGCCCCCGTGGTGGTCGCGGGTGACAAGGCCGTGCGCTACGAAGAGGTGATCCTGTTGATGGTGGCCCTCAAGAATGCGGGTGTGCCTCAGGTTGGCCTGATGACAGATCCGGTGAACTAACGGAGATGGATGTGAAGCGTGGTATTTCCGGTTATCTCATCGCGTCGTTTCTGCTGCACCTGATCATCGGCATCATCCTGTTTGTCGGGCTCGATTTCAGCAAACCGAAACGACCCGAATCGAAGGGGCAGATCGTCAATGCCGTCATGCTCGATGAGAACTTCCTCAACGAACAGGCCAAGCAGATCCAGCAGCAGAAATCTCAGCCCAAGCCTCAAAAGGTAGAGAAAGAGAAGGATAAGGAAGACACGGATCTCGCCAAGCGCGAGCTGGCTCAGAAACAGGAGCAGCTTCGCATCGCCGAGACCAAGCGCAAGCAGGCCGAAGAGGCGACTCGCAAGGCCGAGGCCGAGAAGCAGAAGAAGGTGGCCGAGCAGAAGCAGGCGGAAGAGAAGGCCCAAAAAGCCGAGGAAGCCCGCAAGCTGGAAGAGCAGAAGGCCAAGAAGGCCGAAGCCGAGCGTAAAGCGGCGGAAGCCGAGAGCAAGGCGTTGGCGTTGAAGAAGAAAAAGGAACAAGAGAAGAAAGAGGCCGAAGAGAAAGCCAAGGCGGCAGAAGCCAAGGCCAAGAAAGCGGAAGCTGACAAGAAGGCCAAAGCCGAAGCCGAGAAGAAAGCCAAGGCAGAAGCAGAGAAAAAAGCCAAAGCCGAGGCCGAGAAGAAGGCCAAGGAAGAGGCTGAGAAAAAGGCAAAAGCTGACGCAGAGAAGAAAGCCAAGGCAGAGGCCGAAAAGCAGGCCAAGATCGCGGCTGAGCGCAAGCGTAAAGCAGCCGAGCAGGCCAAGCTGCAAAAAGAGATGGAAGAGATGATGCAGCAGCAGCTGTCGGCTGAGGCCAATGCTCGCAGTCAGGCTGCATCGGCAGCAGCCCAGGGCGAAGTCGACAAATATGCGGCGCTCATCAAGGCCACTGTTGAGCGGTATATGATTTTGGATCCCACCATGCGGGGCAAAACATGTACTATCGGCGTACGTCTTGCGAGCAGTGGCTTTGTCATATCGGTAGATAACGGCCAGGGTGACCCGGCGGTTTGTCGTTCCGGTAAGGCGGCTGTTCTGAAAGCCAATCAACTGCCTGTGCCCAAGGATCCTGCGGCATTCGAGATGTTGAAGGAATTTAACCTGAAGTTAGAACCGAGTATCTAAGCGTGATAAAACGAGGTTGCTTGCCTCCGGTTGGCAACCTCTCGCCGAGAAAGGAATTTAACCTCTCATCTATATTGGAACCGAGTATTTAAGCCATGATCAGAAAAGTATTTTTTGCTTTGGTTGGCTGTTTGTTGCTGGGCCAGAGTGCCCAGGCGGCCCTGGACATCGTCATCACCGGCGGTATTGATAGCGCACGCCCCATCGCTGTCGCCCCCTTCAAGTGGGAAGGTAACGGGCAGTTGCCGCAGGACATCGCGGAAGTGGTCTCCAACGACCTGATGCGCAGCGGCAAGTTCAAGCCGCTGGCCCGTGGCCAGATGCCGCAGACCCCGAGCAGCAGCAGCGAGATCAACTTCGCTCCCTGGGCCTCCCAAGGGGTTGAAGCCGTGGTGGTGGGTTCCATTTCGGCAGTCGGTGACGGCACCTACAAGGTCAACTTCGAGCTGGTCGATGTGCTGAAAGGCCAGCTGGCCAAGGCACAAGGTGGCGAGAGCAACGGTTACATCCTGGATAGCCGCATGGCGACCATCCCGGGTGCCCAGATGCGCCAGTTTGCCCACCGTATCTCCGACATCGTCTATGAGCGTCTGACTGGCGAGCGCGGTGCCTTCCTGACCCGTCTGGCTTACGTCTCCGTCCAGCAGGGTACCCAGTTCCCGTACCAGCTGCGCATTTCTGACTACGACGGTTACAACGAGAAGACCCTGCTACGCTCCCGCGAGCCCTTGATGTCTCCGGCCTGGTCGCCGGATGGCAGCAAGCTGGCTTACGTGAGCTTCGAGAACCAGAAGTCCGAAATCTACGTGCAGGATATCTACACCCAGCAGCGCAGCCTGATCACCAGTTTCCGCGGTATCAACGGGGCGCCGGAGTGGTCTCCGGATGGTCGTCGTCTGGCTATCGTTCTCTCCAAAGATGGTTCACCAAACCTCTATGTGGTTGATGTCGCTAGCAAGCAGCTGACCCGCGTCACAACCAGCCGTGTGATCGACACTGAACCCTCCTGGATGCCGGATGGGCAAAATTTGTTGTTCACCTCTGAACGTGGTGGCAAACCCCAGATTTATAGCGTAAATTTGGCGACTGGTATGACTCGCCGGATGACTTGGGAAGGTGAATCCAACCAGGGTGCATCCATCACTCCTGATGGCAAAATCATGGTGATGGTGACCCGTGTTCAGGGACAGTATCGTATTGCCCGTCAGGACATGGAAAACAATGCCCTGTTGGTCCTTACCCAGAGTGCTCTGGATGAGTCGCCAAGTGTGGCTCCCAATGGCAGCATGATCATTTATGCCACCATCTATCAGGGTCGTAAGAGTCTTGCGTTGGTGTCGACTGATGGTCGCTTCAAGGCTGTGCTTCCGACCAGTAGCGGTGAAATTCGTGCACCAGCTTGGTCGCCCTTCTTGAATTGATAAAAATCCAATTGTTTTTTGTTTTGTTATAAAGGTTTAAGGAAATAGCATGCAACTCAATAAACTGCTCAAGGGTTTGGCCATCGCACTGCCACTGTTCACCCTGGCCGCTTGTAGTTCTTCTTCTGATTCCGACGCCGCTGGCGCTGAATCAGGTATGACCGACGGCATGGGCGGTGTACAAACCGGCGGCGCCAACGGCATGTTGTCCCCGGAAGAGCAGATGCGTCAGAAGTTCGAAGCACTGCAGCGTGACAACGTGATCTACTTCCCGTTCGACGGTTACGATATCCAGGGTCAGTACGCTGATCTGCTGGATGCCCACGCCAGCTACCTGCGCGAGCGCCCGAGCGTTAAAGTCCTGATCGAAGGTCACGCTGATGAGCGCGGTACTCCGGAGTACAACATCGCCCTGGGCGAGCGTCGTGCCAAGGCTGTTGCCAAGTATCTGCAAACCCTGGGTGTGCAGGCCGAGCAGCTCTCTATCGTCAGCTATGGCGAAGAGAAGCCGCTGGACATGTCCCACACCGAGGATGCCTTTGCCAAAAACCGCCGCGCGGTTCTGGTTTACTAAGGTTTAAACCGAACGAAGTTCGTTTATATGCAAGCGGCCATTTCGATGGCCGTTTTATTTGCACTAAACGCCAAGGTTTGATCCGAATGAAATCTGCATATGCGAGCGACGATGGCGCTGGCCGTTTTATCTGTACTAAATGCTAAGGTTTGATCCGAATGAAATCTGTGTACAAGCAAGCTGTCGTTGCGCTGGCCGTATTGGTTGCTCTGAATGCGCAAGCTGCGGCTCCTGTCAGCGATCTGGGCGGTGACTCGGGTGGTGGGGTTGTCCTTAGCGGCAACAACGGCGCCATCGTGCCCACCGGTAGCCTGGAAGATCGGGTTGCCCTGCTGGAGCGCACCCTCAATGCCCGTCTGCGACTGCAAGCTGAATTGCAGCAACAGGTCGACTCCCTGCAAGGGGAGGTCTCCGAGCTGCGTGGTCAGCTGGAGCAGCAGACCTACCAGATGGAACAGTCGCAAGAGCGCCAGCGTCAGCTCTACCAGGAGCTCGACAAGGTTGCCAGCAGCCAGCAAGCTGCTCCAGCCACCCCGGCCCCTGCTGCTGCCACACCGGCTGCTGCCGCCAATTACTCAACCAATCAGGATGAGAATCAGGCCTACGACGCTGCCGTGAACATGGTGCTCAAAGAGAAGAACTACGACAAAGCCATTCCGGCTTTCCAGGGCTTCATCAAGCAGTACCCCAATTCGGGCTATGTTCCCAATGCACACTACTGGCTCGGCCAGTTGCTGTTCAACAAGGGTGACAGAGCCGGCGCCTCGGCCCAGTTTTCGACCGTGGCCAACAAATACAGCAAATCCCCCAAGCGAGCCGATGCGCTGCTGAAGCTGGGTATGCTGGCGCAGCTGGATGGCAAGAAGGCGGAAGCCAAATCCTTCTATGAGCAGGTGATCAAGGGCTATCCCAACACCTCGCCGGCCCAGTTGGCCAAACAGAGTCTGGCCAAGCTGTAACATTGCTGTATGTCACTGTTTTCGTAACGCTACTGTAAAAACAGCCTGCATTTGTACGCACAGTGAGCAAACGGATTTAAATTACGAATTTTCTGTTGCACCGGAAATTTAAATCCGTATTATAGGCCGCCGTCAGAGCCGAAGCAGTAATGCAGTCGGAACTGGTCGTGGTGAGGGTCGTTAGCTCAGTCGGTAGAGCAGTTGACTTTTAATCAATTGGTCGCTGGTTCGAATCCAGCACGACCCACCATTTTCTCCACTCGGTGGAGACAGAATTCCCAGGT
>NZ_CAWMRY010000021.1:0-81371 GCF_963870295.1 Aeromonas sp. ANP5
GTAACATACCATAAACCCATGCCATACAGGCCCCTCGGTACGCTGCTGATAACGCAGTTCACCGAGGGGCCTTTATGTTATCACTCGCACTTAAATGGCTGCTTCGTCCCGATGTGGAAGGGGGCGAAGTCAACCATCCCGCCGACCGTGGTGGTCATACCAAGTACGGCATTGCCGATACCGCCGATGGCAAGAAGGACGGCATGGCCGACCTCGATCGGGATGGGGTACCCGATATCGCTATCGGTGATCTGACTCCGGCCCATACCGAGCCCTTTTACCGCCAGAACTACTGGGTACCCGCCCGCTGTGACCTGATCGCCAGCTTAAGCCCGGCCCTCGCTATCGCCGTGTTTGATGCAGCGGTGCATCACGGGCCGAAACGCGCCATCCAACAGCTGCAGCAGGTCTTGGGGGTGATGGCTGATGGCCGCCTTGGCCCGGTGTCGATTGGCAGGCTCAAACAGCAACTGGGCACCAAGGGCGAAGGCCCGTTCTTGCTGGCGCTGATGATACAGCGGGCCAGCTTCATGCACGGCATTGTGCGCAAAGACCCGAGTCAATGGGCCAATGCCGATGGCTGGATCAACCGGCTGCTGCGTCTGCAGAGCTACCTCCTTTCCGACGTGGTTGGCGAGGTGGTGGCATGAGCGTGCTGACCATCAAGCAACAGAAGGCAGCGGCCGCGATCCAGGCTGCGGGCTGCTTTGGCATCCCTGAGCTCAAGAACCCCCGTTATCTCGCTTGCTTCAAGGATGGGCGCAAAGCCCATCTCAAGGCAGCTCTGGCCAATCAGATCGCTGACCCGAAGGCGATCCCGCTCTATAGCCACCACCAGACCCGTCAATCCCTGTTCGGCTCTCTGTTGACAAATAAGTGGTGGCGATCGGTGACCGAACTGGATCGCCTGCGGGCCCGTGCCCGTCATTCCCAACCACCGTTATTTCAACCCAAAAAGAAGGAAGCCCATCATGCCTGATTCCCTGTTACCTCAAGCGAAGTCTGCCTTTAAAAGCCGCACCGTGATCGGTGGTGTGATTGCCGTGGGGGCCGGTATAGCGGGCCTGTTCGGTGTGCCGGTCGATGCGGGTACCCAAGCCAGCTTGGCATCCACCCTGGTGGATCTGGCCAGTGCGGTGGGTGGCCTGCTCGCCATCTGGGGCCGCATCAAGGCGACCCATACCGTCCGTTAAAACACTGTTTGAGCCTGTTCCAGTAGGCGTGATTGGCGCAGCCAGTTTGGTCTCGGACAGCGCGCAGAAACCGCAGCGTACACGCAGTACGTGAGGCTTTCGAGCACTGCCCAGGGCCAAAATGGCAAGTGAAATAGCCTAATGGGATGGGCTCCGAGAGAGGTCATGTGACAGACCAAATAGACCGCGCCCAGCAGGCCGATGCCGATCGGACTGGGCGCATTATCGAAGTCCACCAGAATAGGGCAAGGCCACACGGCGATGGTATCTGCTGCGATTGTGACGAAGCCATCCCGACCTCCCGCCTTGTAGCCGAGCCTGGTGCCGAGCGCTGTATCGAGTGCCAGACCCTGTATGAGCGCAAGGAGGCGACCCGTGTGGGATTTCATCGTTAATGGGAACAGGAGGCCGCTTTTATTACCGAGCCAGAGGGAGGGGGTCACTCATGTGGGAATTCATCGTTAAGAACTGGGGGCCTCTTTATGCATTGGCGAGTTTGGTTGGGCTGGTGATCATCATCTTGCTCTCCAAGACCTACGCCAAGCGCGAAGACCTCACAGCCCTGGTGCAGAGAGTGCAGCGGGTGGAGCAGGTACTGGCGGATCTGCCGAGTGAGCGTGAGCTGCACAAGCTGCAGCTGGAGATCAGCGAGCTGAGGGGGGAGTTGCGGGAGGTGAAGCCGGAGCTGCGCCAAGCTCGCCGCCTTGCCGATCTGCTATTGGAAAATGAGCTCGCCGCCGTACAGAAGGAGAAGCCATGAGCATTCAACAAATATTGGACGCCCAGCAGCGGCTGGTGATCCTGCGCTCCCTGCTGGATATCGGTGGTGCCGCCAACGAGTCAATCCTCAATGACTGCCTCGACCAGCTGGGTACCGGTCGGGTGACGCGGGATCGGGTGAAAACCCTGCTGGCCTGGCTGGAAGAGCAGGGGCTGGTGCGCATCGAGCGACTGGCCACTGTGCAGGTGGCTCACTTGACCGGTCGTGGCCAGGACGTGGCAGAGGGCCGGGCAACGGTGCCCGGCGTCAAGAAGCCCAGGGCTGGGGATTAAGGGGAGGATTAAGCATGAGTGATAAACCGACCCGAGGCCGCGCCAGCAAGGTGTGGCTGCTGCCTGAGTCAATCCGCAACGCGCTCAACGAGATGCTGCGGGACAAGGGCAACAGCCAGGCCGACATCCTGGATGAGATCAATGGCCTGATCGAGGAGGCGGGCTTGCCCGATGAGCTCAAGCTCTCCCGCTCCGGGTTAAGCCGTCATGCCAGCCAGGTTGAACAGGTCGGCCAGCACCTGCGGGATTTGCGAGAAACCACGGCCGCCTTGACCTCCCAGCTTGGTGACAAGCCGATGGGGGAGACCACCAAGCTCATTCTGGAGCTGGGCCGCTCCCAGTTGTTCAAGGCGATGCTGGCTCAGGTGCAGAACCCAGAGGAGGCGGTGGATATCGACATGCTGAAGAACGCTATGCTGGCGGCCCAGCGGCTCGAATCGACTGCCATGCAGAGTCATAAGCGGGAGAAGGAGATCCGCCAGGCATTTGCCGAAGAGGTGGCCGCCAAGACCGAAGCGATCGTGACTCAGGCGGGCTTGAGCGGTGAAGCCGCAGCCGAGATACGCCGCGAAATCCTGGGGATTGCCTGATGACCGCCATTGCTCAGACCCCTATCGCCCAGCAGTTGGCCCAGACCCTGGGTACCGAATACAACCCCGACGAGGTGTTGCTGCCGTACCAGCGCATCTGGATTGCCGACGATAGCCCGCTCAAGATTGCCGAGAAGAGCCGCCGTACCGGTATCACCTGGGCAGAGGCTGCTGATGCGGCCCTGACGGCCTCCAAGACCAAGACGGCCGGGGGTTGCCACCACTTTTATGTGGGCAGCAACAAGGAGATGGCCCGCGAGTTTATCGATGCGGTGGCGATGTGGGCCAAGGCGTACAACAAGGCGGCCGGTGAGATCCAGGAGGAGGTGTTCACCGACGATGAGGATAAAGCGATCCTCACCTTCGTGGTCTATTTCGCCTCTGGCTTCAAGGTGCAGGCGCTCTCCAGCAACCCCTCCAACCTGCGGGGGATGCAGGGCAATGTGACCATCGACGAGGCCGCTTTCCACGACCGACTGGCCGAGGTGTTGAAGGCCGCCATGGCGCTGACCATGTGGGGCGCCAAGGTGCGGTTGATCAGTACCCATAACGGCGTCGATAACCTGTTTAACCAACTCATCAACGACAGCCGAGCGGGCCGTAAAGCGTATTCCATCCATACCATCAGCCTGGACGATGCTTGCCGCCAGGGGCTCTATCGCCGGATCTGCCAGGTCAAGGGCGGCCTTTGGACACAGGAAGCCGAGGACGCCTGGAAGGCGGGGCTGCTCAAGGCTACCGCCACTGAAGAGGATGCTCTGGAGGAGTATTTCTGCGTACCCAAGCAGAGCAGCGGCGTCTATATCAAGCGCACCCTGATCGAGCGGGCGATGCAACCGGATATCCCTATTCTGCGCTTTACCGCCCCCAAAGACTTCGAGCTCTCGAGCGAGGAGACCCGCAAAGCAGTGGTGGATATCTGGTGCGAGGAGAACCTCAAGCCCTGTCTGGAAGCACTCGACCGCAGTTGCCGCCATGTGTTGGGAGAGGACTTCGCTCGCAAAGGGGATTTGTCGGTGTTCGTTCCGCTCTCCATCACCACCAACTTGCGCAAACAGGTGCCCTTTGTGGTGGAGCTGGTCAATGCCCCCTATGAGAGTCAGCGCCAGATCCTGTTCTACCTGCTGCAGGGGTTGCACCGTTTCACGGCGGCGGCCTTCGATGCCACCGGTAACGGCGGCTATCTGGCAGAGGCGGCCCGCTTGCGCTGGGGGGCCGGGATGATCGAGTGCGTGATGCTCAATGACCCCTGGTATCGGGAGTGGATGCCCAAGCTCAAGGCAGAGTTTGAGGATGGCAACCTGACCATCCCGCGCCATGCAGACGTGCAGGATGACTTGGGGAAAATCCAGGTCATCAACGGCATCCCCAAGATCGACAAGGGCAAGAACACCGGCCAAGGGGGCCAACAGCGCCACGGCGACTTTGCGGTGGCCTTGGCCATGGCGGTGCGGGCCAGCTGGATGGAGGGGGGCGCCATCGAGTTCACCCCGCTGCCCAACAAGCGCGATGAAGCAAGGGGCGATAACCATCATTCGTTCGAGAGAGGGGCCTGGTAATGGGCAAGATCATCGATATCAACGGCAATCCCCTGCGGCTTGAAAAGGAGCCGCAGACCGAGAACTCGGCAGCGCTGGCCCAGTTGCGCCGTCACTACAGTGAACACCCCACGGTGGGGCTCACCCCGAGCAGGGCGGCCGCAGCATTGAAGGAGGCAGAACAGGGCAACCTGATCGCCCAGTGCGAGCTGGCCGAAGACATGGAGGAGAAAGATGCCCACCTGCAGAGTGAACTCGGCAAACGTCGCCGCGCTCTGTTGGGGGTCAGTTGGGCAATCGAGCCGCCCCGCAATGCCACACCGGTGGAGAAGCGTGACAGCGAGATGATCCGCGAGCTGATTGAGGACTTCACCTGGTTTGATGATGCCATCTTTGACGCCACCGATGCGGTGCTCAAGGGGTTTTGTGCCCAGGAGTTCTGCGGCTGGGAGCTGGTGGAGGGATTGCAGCTTCCCAAGGGCATCATCTGGCGCGATCCCGCCTGGTTTCAGACCCACCCGGACGATCGCAACCAGCTGCGGCTGCGTGATAACAGCTACGAAGGGGTTGCCCTCAACCCGTTTGGTTGGCTGCTGCACAAGGCCAAGTCCAAATCGGGGTATCTGGCCCGCACCGGCCTTGTCCGTACCCTGATCTGGCCGTTTCTGTTCAAGAACTACAGTGTGCGGGATCTCGCCGAGTTTCTGGAGATCTACGGCCTGCCGGTGCGGCTTGGCAAATACCCGGAAGGGGCGACCGAGAAAGAGAAGGCCACCCTGCTGCAGGCAGTGCTCTCCATCGGGCATAACGCCGGGGGCATTATCCCGCGCGGGATGGAGATTGAGTTCCAGAACGCCGCCAGTGGTCAGGCCGATCCCTTTGTGGTGATGATGGAGTGGTGCGAGCGCTCCATGAGCAAGGCCATTCTGGGGGGCACCTTGACCTCACAGGCCGATGGCAAGAGCTCGACCAATGCCCTGGGCAATGTCCATAACGAGGTGCGCCAGGAGGTACGGGATGCTGATCTCCGCCAGCTGGCCGCCACCCTGACCCGCGATCTGGTCTATCCCCTCTATGCCCTGAACGGCAAGAGTTATCAGGGGCCGCGCCGTAGTCCCCGGCTGGAGTTTGATGTGACCGAGCCGGAGGATATGCAGCAACTGGCAGGGCCGCTGCGCACTCTGGTCTCTATCGGCATGAAGATCCCGACCCAGTGGGTCTATGACAAGCTGCAGATCCCGGTGCCCACCGCTCAGGAAGAGGTATTGGCCATTCAGGATAATCGGGGGGCAACAGGGGAGGCGGAGCTCAAGGCTCGGCTGACCCGTCAGGGACTGGTGACACTGGCAGGAAATAAAGCTGCGCAGGGAGATAACAACGATGCCCAGTTGGCCCGGTTGCAGGCCGAGGCTGCCCCTCTGCTGGCGGGAATGACCGATGCTGTCCAGACGCTGGTGATGCAGGCCACTACCCTGGAAGAGATCCGGGATGGCTTGCTGGCACTAGAACCTGAGCTCAGCCATGACGATCTGGGGGCATTGATGGCACAAGCCATCGCCGCCAGCGAGCTGCTCGGCATGCTTGAGATGGAGGAGGGGCGCTGATGCCCGTTCGCTCTTCACCAGTCAGATATGGCTCCTTGCCCTTTGCCGAGGCGATCGCCTTCTTTCGCCAGAAGCTCGATATGCCGAGTGAACGCTGGGCCGATGTGTGGCGCGATGCCCATAACCGTGCCTTTATGGTGGCGGGGACCACCAAGAGGGAGCTGCTGGCTGACCTGCGCGGTGCGGTAGACAAGGCGATCAGTGAAGGGCAATCCATCGGAGCTTTTCAGAAGGTGTTCAAGGAGATTGTGGCCCGCCACGGTTGGGAGCATACAGGCCCGGCGTCCTGGCGTTCCCGCATCATCTTCGAGACCAACCTGCGCCAGAGCTATAACGCCGGGCGTGAAGAGCAGATCCAGCGTATCAAGCACAAGCGCCCCTATGCGCTCTATCGTCATGGGGACTCCGAGCACCCAAGGGAGTTGCACCTCAAGTGGAACAACCTGGCGCTGCCGGTGGATCACCCCTGGTGGGAGACGCACAGCCCGAGCAATGGCTATGGCTGCAAGTGCAAGAAGTTCCTGCTCTCCGAGGCTGACCTCAAGCGGCGCGGTTTGGTGGTGGGCAAGGCCCCGGACGATGGCGAATATGAGTGGGTGGACAAGGCCACCGGGGAGTTACACAAGATCCCCCGAGGTATCGATCCCGGCTTTGATTATCGCCCCCAGACTCCGGCAGAGCTGACCAAGGCGGTGGCCAAGCGCGAAGCAGCCAAGCCTGCGTTGGCCGAACGGCTGCCAGAGCGGATAGTGGAGAGCGCCTTCTCCAGCGTTAAAGGTGTCACTGCACAGGGTTTGAGTGATCTTCTGGCCAAGTTGCCAGCCCCCCAGCGCGAACCGTTGGCGGCGTTCCTCAAGGCGCATCCGCTCAAAACCCTGTTTATCAAGCAGACCGAAATGGGGAAGGGGGCGACCGGGCTCAAGGTTGCCCCGGCTATTGCTGATTACCTGGGCAAAGATCCCTATCTGGTGCGCTCTTTTTACTATTCGCGCCGGGCCAGCAGGGTCAACGGCTTTACCGCAACCAGCTGGGATCATCTGGTTATCAAGGTAAAGGGGGGCGATACTTTGAAGGCGGTGGATATGCAGGCGGTACAAGCAGCGGCTGCCGACGTGCTGACAGATGCCTACGCTAATCGCGGCCCGCGCCAATTGCTGCCAAGAGGCGCCAGTGGTGAAGCCTTGCGCCGTCACTGGAGTGTGTCGGCCAATGTAGGCGATAAACTGGGGGAATCGGCCCAGCGGCTCTCGACCTGGTTGCATGAGCTCGGCCATCAGGTTCACTTCTGGGCCGGGGAGCCGAATCTCACCGGCATTGGCCTGATTACCGAATATGCCGGAACCAATGGCAAAGAGATGGCGGCCGAGGCGTTTGCCGCCTGGGTGCTGGCGAGGGAATCCATGCTGGAGCACTTTCCCGAACTGGCCAAGAGAGTGGAAGCCATGTTGGCCAAAGCTACGGCTGCCACTACCAAGGGCGGCCGCTAGCGGCCCCGGAAATCAAAACATAAAGGAGCGAGATAATGACCTTGCTGGAACAAGCCAGCGCCCTGCTGGCACAGGATTGCCCCTTTACCCTGGCGCAAGCCAAGGCGCTGGATGCCCTGTGTGAGCAAGCCCGTGATGAGGAAGCTGACCTGATGGGGGATCTCTGGGAGGCCGCGATGGCTAATGCAGATGAGGAGGCGCTGCACTATATGACCACCTTTGAGGATGAGTTCTGATGGCCGGTAGCTTTATCGCCATCAGCCACCACGGGGTGGCCGATGCCTTTGATCTGCTGGCCAAGCTCTATCAGAAAACCGGTGACCTGAGCGAACCGCTGGCTGATATAGGGGAAGAGCTGCTGCTGTCTCACCGTGATCGCTGGGATGCCCAAGAGAGCCCGGAAGGGGAGCCCTGGGCCCCGCTCTCGGAGAAGTACCGTGCCCGCAAGCCCCGACATGCCGATGAGGTGCTGCGTTTGAACGATGATCTGCGCGATACCCTCGACTATCAGGTCGAGCCTCAGGCCCTCTACTTCGGTACGCCCATGGTATACGGTGCCGCCCACCAGTTCGGCCGTCCCGAGATCAACCTGCCAGAGCGCCGTGCTCTGGGGCTGTCGGAAGGGGATAAACAGAGCGTGTTGGAGACGTTGGAGGGGTATCTATCAGCGGAGTGAATTTAACTCGTTTTAAGAGCTCGAGGTGATGGGTATGATAAGGTGCATTGGGTAAGGAGCTGCATGTAGTCTTACGTACACTTAAACAGGTTTAAACAGTAGTGTTTGTGGTACGGTAAAGGTATGGCACATCCTTATGCTAGGGCGGTATAGGTTGTATCCCTGGTAAGTCAGAGGGGGATGGTATGAACATAAAAAAACCAACCGGTCAACTCAAAGATACTTCGTTGGAATCAGAGTTGACGGCTTTTCCCCAAGGATCGAATTCATATGAAGATAAAGGAAATGAAGCAAGCGTGATTTCAACTTCAGGTCAAGATCATGCGACACATGATTTTCAACATGGCCAGACTCATCACGAATCTGACTCTTTACCCAACTTATTAGGAGATGAAATAGCCAGTTTTTCAAGTGAATGTGGTGAAGGGGTGATGCGGAGCAATGCCTTGCGGGGAGCTGGCGCGGGTTTAGCTGATTTGAAGAAGCTCAGCGATGCGGCGGAAATCGCTAGCGCATTGAATAAGCACAGTGATGTGATGCAAGTCGCTCAAATGGCTGGCGCGGGTTTGGCTGATTTGAAGAAGCTCAGCGATGCGGCGGAAATCGCTAGCGCATTGAATAAGCACAGTGATGTGATGCAAGTCGCTCAAATGGCTGGCGCGGGTTTGGCTGATTTGAAGAAGCTCAGCGATGTGGCGGAAATCGCTAGTGCATTGAATAAGCACCGTGATGTGATGCAAGTTGCTCAAATGGCTGGCGCGGGTTTGGCTGATTTGAAGAAGCTCAGCGATGCGGCGGAAGTTGCAGGAGCACTGAAGAAGCAGCGTGAAACGATGCAAGTTGCTCAAATGGCTGGCGCGGGTTTGGCTGATTTGAAGAAGCTCAGCGATGCGGCAGAAGTTGCAGGAGCACTGAAGAAGCAGCGTGAAACGATGCAAGTTGCTCAAATGGCTGGCGCGGGTTTGGCTGATTTGAAGAAGCTTAGTGATGCAGCGGAAGTTGCAGGTGCACTGAAGAAGCAGCGTGAAGCTATGCAAACAGCTCAAATGGCAGGTGCAGGTTTGGCTGATTTGAAGAAGCTAAACAATGTCATGGAACTTGCCGGTTCGCTTTCGACTCAGCTAAAGAACTATGATGCTTTGCGTCTGAAACTGTGTGAGTCAGCCAAAATAAGACATGATTTTAATGATAAAGTAATCACTCAGTCTAGGGCTGGTTTCTCTGATGAATATATTGCCCTTCTATCGAGGGTGAAATCCAATGCCGCTATGGTTAATCTAAACGTTGATTGCGTCAAGGATTCATCACCTTTTTACAATAATGCCAAGTTTATCGAATCATTTAAAAATGCAATTGCAACATTTAATATTGCCCCTGCTGGTTCTAAACTTCGCCATCTGAAAAATATGGCATTTGATAATGATGTTGATGCATTAGCCTCTGATTGGTCAAATACGGGGAAAGATTTGCTAGAGGCGTACTACTTGCTTTCATCTAATAATAAAAAATCAGAGGAAGAATAACATTGAGAAATGCTGATACTGAAAATGCAAGAGAGTGTGATAGTGCGCTCAGCATGCTTGTTGAACAAGATGTTTCAAACTCTTCTTGTGTAAACCAAGATGATAGGCAAGATAGTTCTGAGACTAACTTTGGTGTTGAGGAAAATCAAGACCAAGATGTTGCGCAGTCTTTAGCTGCACTCCAATTGATATTACAAGAAATGCCAGAAGACCTTTTAATACAAGAGGTAGCCAGTCGCGTAGAAAAAGAGCCTTTTGAGAATGTTCCTAGAATGGTTCGCCAAGTTAGCGCGTTTCAAGGTCCACTGCCACCACCAGCTATGCTCGCTCAATATGACGATATCTGCCCAGGGCTTGCAGATAGAATTGTTAGTTTGACGGAAAGGCAGCAGGGACATCGTATCGATATTGAAAGTCGTTCTGTGACAGCGTCGATATGGAATGAACGCTTAGGTCAGATATTTGCTTTTATTATTTGTATGTTCACGCTGGTCAGCTCGGTTTGGTTGATTAGTAAAGATTTTGCATGGTCTGGCAGCTTGCTGGCTGGCGGTACGATGACAGGGTTAGCATACATATTTATTACTGGTCGAAAGCAGAATGAAAAATCGGGTGACGAATAAGCTTTAACCCACCATAAACCCCATCTCCCTTCATGCCGCCGCACTATGGCGGCATGAACATATCCAAGACCCCATACTCAGCGCCCTTCGTGGCCATCCTCCAAGCCAACCCCGTCAGCGGCGAGCGGCTGGCGGTGCTCGATGCGCAGCTCACCCCCCAAGGCGATGGCTGGTACCAGCTGCTGCCGGTCGGCCCGTTCAAGGCCCGTGACGGTCGCCCGTTCGATGTGGCGAGTGGTCACTGGCAACTGGACGGACAGATCGCTGCAGCCCTGATTGCCCGTGCCAAAGCGCTCGGGCAAGACATTCTGATCGATTACGACCACCAGACCCTCAAGACTGACCAGAACGGCCAGCCCGCCCCTGCGGCCGGTTGGTACAACAGTGACGAGATTGCATGGCGCGAAGGGCAGGGGCTCTTTATCAAGCCACGCTGGACGGAGCGGGCTGCTGCCCTGGTGGCTGCCAAAGAGTACCGATTCCTTTCTGCCGTCTTTCCCTATGACGCCCAGGGCCGCCCGCTGGAACTGCGGATGACCGCCATTACCAATGACCCCGGTGTGGTAGGCATGCAGGCGCTTGCCGCTTTGAGTGCGTTACCAGCATCAAGCTCTACCCAACCCGGCCAGCTGGCCACCTCATCCTATGTTGCACAACAGGAGAAATCCATGAACGAACACTTGATCGCGCTGCTCGGCAAACTCGGCATCCAGGCGAGTGCCGATGGCCAGTTTACCGCCGAGCAGGGGACTGCCGCTCTGGCTGCTCTGGATACCCTGCAGGCCATTGCCAAAAAGGCGCCGGAGCTGGAGGCAGCTCTCACTGCTGAGCGCACCTCGCTGGCCGCGCTCAAGGCGACCGTCGCCACAGGGCAGGGTGGCCAGATTGATCTGGCCAAGTATGTACCGGTGGAGACCTATAACGCCCTGGTGACGGAAGTGGCCACCTTGAGCGCCAAGGTCGAGACCACGGATGCCGCGACCTTGATCAAGGAAGCCCGTACCCAGGGCAAGGTGGTGGCAGCAGAAGAGGAGTATTTGACCGCCTATGCCGCCCAGAAAGGGGTGGCGGCCCTCAAGGCGTTGCTGGAGCCCCGTCCGGCGATTGCCGCCCTGGCCGCCAGCCAGACCACCCAAGTGACCCTGCCCGAGAAGAAGGGAGAGGCTGTGCTCTCGGCGGACGACAAGTATGCCGCCGATCAGCTCGGCATTTCCTATGAAGAGTTTGCCAAGGCAAAAGGCCGGTAGGTTCGATTAGCCGCGCAGCGGCGTAATCGGACGAACGCGACCGCCAGACCAACCTGTTTAACCAGAGAAGGAACACCCGTATGGCCATGATTACCCCCGCGCTGTTGCAGTCCCTCTTCACCGGCTTCAAGAAGAACTTTGAAGACGCCAAGAGTGAAGCGCCTGCCCAGTACACCAAGATCGCCACCGTGATCAAATCGACCACCAAGTCCAACACCTATGGCTGGTTGGGCAAGTTCCCCAGTCTGCGCAAGTGGGTCGGTGATCGGGTGATCGAGTCGATGAAGGCGCACGGTTACCAGATCGTCAACGAAGACTTCGAGGCCACTGTGGCTGTCGATCGCAACGATATCGCAGATGACGAGCTGGGTATCTACGCGCCGATGTTTGCCGAGATGGGCCGTTCGGCGGGCATTCACCCCGATGAGCTCTGTTTCGGTCTGCTCGGTGCTGGCTTCACCACGCCTTGCTATGACAGCCAGTATTTCTTCGACACCGATCACCCTGTCTATCCCAAGGCCGATGGTACCGGTACCCCTGTAATGACTGCCAACGTGGTGGTGGATGCCGGTTACTCGGGGGAGCCCTGGTTCCTGCTCGATACCAGCCGCGCCCTCAAGCCGGTCATCTTCCAGGATCGCAAGTCACCGGAGTTGGTCGCTATGACCAAGATCGATGACGAGGCGGTATTCACCCGCAAGGAGTTCCGCTACGGGGTCGATTGCCGTGATGCCGCAGGCTTTGGCTTCTGGCAACTGGCCTTTGCCAACAAGCGGGCGTTGACCCCCGACAACCTGTGGGATTCCTTCTCCAAGATGCGGGAGTTTCAAGCCGATGGTGGCCGCAAGCTCGGGGTGAAAGCCACTCTGCTGGTGGTACCGCCCTCCCTTGAGAAGCTGGCGACCCAGATGCTGGAGCGAGAGCTGGCAAACAGCAGCAGCAACGAGCTGAAAGGCAAGTTGGAGCTGGTGGTGGCTGACTACCTCTAACCCTGTGTTGTGGCTGTTTAACCCCCGGTTTAAACAGCCTCTCTATCAGATACGACGAGGAAAACATGAGATGGAACAAGAGATGGAACTGGCTATTCGAGTGGGGATTACGTCAACAGTTCGTCAGGTCTATTTTCGCGCGGGCCTGCCGATTGTACCGGGCAAGTCTGAGATGGTTGTGTCGCCTGAGCAGTGCGCGACCCTGGAGAACGACCCGCGTCTGGTGGTCGTCCGGTTGGCTGAAGACACCAGCCTTCAGGCAGGTGATGCACCATCGGCGCCTGGGGATCTGGACGCAACACTGGGCGTCCTGACCGGTTCGGGCTATCTGGCAGGGGTGGCCACCTTGGCTGGCAAGGTTACGCCGCTGGCCGAGATGAAGGTCGATGAGCTACGCGAGCTGGCGCTGCAGATGGGTATCCCGGAGGCGGCCAAGCTCAAGAAGGCCGAACTGGTGACAGCGATCGCCGCGACCGAAGTGCAATACCCGGTCAAGGATGAGCAGTCATCTGGTCAGAACGGAGAGCAGTGATATGTATGCCAGCGTCAATGACATGGTGATCCGCTTTGGCGAGGCCGAGTTGCTGCGCCTGGCCATGACGCCGACCGGTGAGCTGGATCAGGCGGCCATCACCATCGCCCTGCAGGATGCCGGAGCCTTGATCGATGGCTATCTGGCGGGTCGCTATCCCTTGCCGCTGGCCCATATCCCGAGTGCTCTGGTACCTATCTGCGCCGATATCGCCCGTCACCGTCTCTATGGTGAACAGGCCCCGGAGCAGATAGCCAAGCGCAACGAGGCGGCCCTGGCCTTTCTGAAATCGGTTGGCAAGGGGGAGCTGGCGCTGGGGTTGGCATCCGATGGCGCCACCCTGGAGAGCCAGAACCTGGCTCAACTGCAGTCGGATGGGCGCGTCTTTGGCCGGAGTCAGGGGCGCGACAAGGGGGGCTTTCTATGAGCCAACCCGCCAACCAGTCTGGTACCGAACTCGACTACCTGCAGGCGGGCGAGCGGCTGCGTGAGCTGCTGACCCCCCTCAAACCTGCGGGGCTCAAGGAGGTGTTTGTGGCCACCGATGTGGCGGCCATCGCCAATCTGGGCCAGCACAGTCCGGCGGTGCATGTGGTCTATCAGGGCGAACGTGAGAGCGAAGGCACCCAGTCAGGCCGGGCCAGCAGCTTTGATCAGCTCTGGTTGCTGGTGCTGGTGCATCGTGCCAGCCCCAAGGAGGTCAGTGCCGGAGTGTGGCTTGCCCGCATCCTGCAGGCCGTCAGTGGGCGAGCATGTGGGGACAGTACCTTTCGCCGGGTCACTCCACCGGTCAAACCCAGTTACAGCGGCGGTGCTGCCTATCTGCCGCTTGCCTTTACTACCCGAGTGAAATTCAAAGGAGAGCGATGATGAGCGAAACACTGCACCTGGAAGGGGATCTCTTTATCGAGACCTTTGCCAACGGGGTCTCGGCCGGGGTGATTGGCCCCATCGATGTGGATAGCCTGGAAGTGAAACCCGACAGCCAGAAGATCTCGATTCCCAGCAAACGCAAGGGGCAATATGGCCAGGCGCGTGAGAACTACCACATTCCCAAGCCTGCCATGGTCACCATCAAGACCACCGAGATCCCGCCCGTGCTGCTGGCTGCCGCCTTTATGGGTCTGGAAAGCCCCATCAATCAGGGGGCCGGGACGATGACTGATCTGCAGGTTGTTTTGCCCGCCTGGCCGAAGTGGGCACAGCTGGGCAAAAGCAATATTGCCGCAACCGGCCTGGCTATCAAGGAAGGGGCCACTGCGCTGGTGGTGGGTACCGATATCGAGGTCAACTATGCGCTCGGGCTGGTACGGGCGGTGAAAGGTAGCTCGGTATCCGATGGCGGTAGTCTGACGGTCAGCGGTACCTATAATGCTGTGACCGGTACCCGCATCGCGGGTAACATCCAGCCGGAGATCAAGGCGCGGCTGTTGCTCGATGGCCGCAGTATTGTCAGCGGAGAGGCCATCAAACTGACGGTGCCCCGTGCCAGCTTGTCCCCCAAGAAGGCGGTGGACTTTATGAGCGACAAGCCCATCGAGATCGAGCTGGAGGGAGAGCTGCTGGCCGTGGATGGTGAAACCGCCCCCTTCTATGTGGATCGGCCGGTGACGGTGTGACGTTTGGGGGGCAGGGGAATGAAAAACGGCGGGGAGGCTCGCCGTTTGTCTTCTTTGAACCATATGCCAAGACCAGACTCTAAGACTATGGCGCTGATGTTGGAGGCTACCCCATTAGCCACAGTCGCGGCTGGGTGACAATAGGCACAATTTATATTGTCAAATGAAGTCTGTCTGGCGGGTTTCAAGGGAAGGATGACCATGAAATACAAAGTTCTTCTGAGCGATGGCACCGTGGGTACTATCTGCATGGACAACTTGAATGAACAGCTTGCAGCTGACTTTATCGGCAAGGTCGTTCGGGTCAAACTGTATGACGAAAGCGGTCATCACATTGAACGCGAGGGAACATTAGTCGAATTCCTCGATGTATCCATGGACTGACCCCATATTATTAGTCATCAAGCCTACGGCCCTGATTGGGCTCACCGCCATGATCTCGTCCTGATTACACTTAAATTTTAGTGTCTTAACTCTAACCATGGAGAGTCGATATGTGACTGTTATCGCAAATTGTAAAGATTGGGTGCTGATACGTTGCAAGTATCGGGAAGATGAGATTCCTGCATTGATCTTGGCTTTAGCGCAATGCCAACCGCTTAATCATGACCAGTGGTTGGGATGAGGCTGACAGGGGCAGGAGGGAGTTCTCGAACCACTGCCAATCAAGCGGCGGAGTACCCTCTTTGAACTTCTGGTATGGCACGCCATCTTTGATGGTCAGAAACAGGGTGCAAGGAGTATCGGCACGGCAGACATAGCGCACCATCACATCCCCATGGAGTGAGCGCAGTAGATGTTTCAGGATCGGCAGCCCTTGTATGGTGTGGTGCCCCCCTTCATGCCAGACGCCAAATTGATGCATTTCGCCCATACCTTTCAGCACAAGAAAATCTAAGTCTTGATCGCCTAGGCCCACTTGCCACTGTCAGAAATGACAGGTCAGTGTGTTATCAGTGATCGAGCTGTAGGGAGACAGCTGGTCGTGGATAGTGAAATAGCTCCTGCTATGTTGATAGACCGGAGATAGTGAGATGATTGGGAGAATGAAGAACGGCGGGGAGACCCGCCGTTTTTTCTTACACGTGCCCCCTGATATAGCTTTGTAATCTAACCTACGGGCTTTAGCCCGATGTTAGAGGTTGTTTAGCTTGTGACGATTTCATAAGCCATAACGATTTTTTCAATCTGTATAGATGCGCTTCTTCTGTCATCCGCGACGGCGGTAATGAACTTTGTGTCCTTGTTGTTCGGTACTTCATCAGAGGTGAGTAGTTCGACATCCATCCACTTACCATCATCGGAAATAGAAGATATTTTTCCAATGGCGATTGTGTGACCATTAGTGGTTACTAGCCCGAAAAACCACTGGTCTTGCATCATTCGGCTTGTATACCAAGCTGGAAGTATTTCAGCCACTTTGCTGACGTTACTTAGCATGCCAATTTTGGTTTTTACTTTTTTCCATTGCTCATTTGAAAGCCAGAGGCTGGCTAAACCTGTTCCAGCTCCAATAATTGAAATGAAAATTTCTAGCATAAGTATCCTCACGGCTATAAGTTATAATGTGAAGTTAAAGGCTGGAGTGTCAGGAAACTCCAGCCACCAAAGGCGATGAGCTTTATAGATTTCATTTCAATAGCGAATAGATACTTGCTATCGATCCGACCGCCCCAAGAAACACCCATGACCAATGAGAAAACACCAGTTTCACAAAACTACCACCATTATATTTCATACTTCTAAGCTCTAGATATCTGATGCGAAGGCGGTCTAGTAAATTGTCTGATAACACGGAGCTAGATACTCTCATATAGCAAAAGAAATCACGGGTCGCTGATTTAAGTACAGAGTCTGTGATTTGTGTTGGATCAGATAGTATTGACCAAGTTATATGTGGTTGGATACGGGATAGCCTCTCTGACGAGTAGGGATAGAGAGTTACCGCGACACACCCAAGAATAGATTGTGATAACACTAATGCTGCACCTTGTTCGCTGAGTATTCTATGACCAATTACTCGTCCGAATGCATCGATGGTTTCATCAGTTTCTCCTATCGGATGGGAACCTGCAAAAAGCTGAATTTGCCGATTCTCATCATTGCGTGAGACATACAAGTCTTCGAAGAAGGAATCTTTCTCTGCTTGTGTGCAAACCGCTTTAAAGTGACTTTCAATTTTTTCGATATGTACTTGCCAGTTGAGCATTCGGTACCATCGTTTATGTGCTGCGGCGTCGTTTTTTTCGATTTCTGTCTGCATATTTATCTTTTTGTTGAATGATTTACTAGACGAGTGGAGAGCGTCTGGGATAAAGAGTGTGGCCAAATAACAATCAGTGACGGATGTTTTTCCGGACATATCACAGTAATTCTCCATAAACCCTCTTATTCTGCCATTTCTTCACAATAGGGCATATCTGAATCTGATCGGAATGCCCCATGTCCACCTCTTCCACCCTCAAACTTGCCCTGGAGTTGGCGGCCAAGGTCACCGGCCGGGAAGACCTGGCCGCCTTGGCGGGTGAGGTGCAGGAGCTGGGCCCGATCTCGGATGAGACGGCCGCCGAAACGGTGCAGTTGGCCGAAAGCCTCGAATCGTTAAGCCGCCAGCAGGTGCTGATCCAGCAGTTCAATGACTCAAAGGCCGCCCTGACCCAGCTCGAACTGGCGACAGTGCTCAGCCGTGACAAGCTGGAGCAGTGGCGCCGCTCCAGCCAAGCAGGCGCCGGTGACGCCAAGGTGCTGGCCGAACAAGAGCGATTGCTGGCTTCCGAGGTCAAGCAGCTGGAGCGACAGCTGGTCGCCCAGTCCGCCAGTCATACCCGCCTGCACGCAGGGCTCAAGCAGTCCGGGCTCGATACCAAGAACCTTGCCCAGGAACAACAGCGCCTGCAGCGTGAGCTGACCAAGAGTGTCGCCCAGACCGAACGGCTGGGACGCGGATTAGGTCAGGGCAGTCAGCATGCTGGTGGCTTGCAAGGGGCCATTGGCAGTCTGACCGGCCGCCTGGTGGCGCTGGCGGGTACCTGGTTTGGTATCCAGACCCTGACGACTCAACTGCTCGCCATGTTCCAGACTGGCGATCAGGCCGAGCGCCTCGATGTGCAGCTCAAGGCCGTGATGGGGTCGATTGCCGGTGGCAAAGAGGCGTCAGCCTGGATCCAGGACTTTGCCAAGAACACCCCCCTGCAGCTCAGTGAAGTCACCCAGGTATTCGTACGCCTCAAGGCGTTCGGCATCGACCCTATGGCGGGGGCCATGCAGGGGATTGTCGATCAGGCGTTCAAGTTGGGGGGCGGTTTTGAAGAGGTGCAGGGCATCTCTCTGGCCCTTGGCCAAGCCTGGGCCAAGCAGAAGCTGCAGGGTGAGGAGATCCTGCAGCTGATTGAGCGGGGCGTACCGGTCTGGCAGATGCTGGAGCAGGTGACCGGCAAGAATACCGCCGAGCTGCAGAAGCTCTCTGAGGCGGGCAAGCTGGGCCGCGAGACCATCTCAGCCCTGATGAACGAGATTGCCACCCAATCGCGCGGTGCGGCTGCCGACAACATGAGCCTGCTCTCCGGGCTTGTCTCCAATGCCCAGGACAACCTCGCCAAGTTTTACCGGATGGTGGCCGAGAACGGGGCGCTGGCCTGGCTCAAAAACCAGCTGGCCAACCTTAATGCCGAATTTGAGGCGATGGCCAGGGATGGCCGCCTGCAGGAGTGGGCCAAGCGCCTCTCCGATGGCTTTATCACCATGGGGGAAACCCTCAAGTCACTGATCCAAACCCTCTATGAGTGGCGCACCGCGCTGACCGTGTTGGCTCAGGCGTGGGTCGGCATGAAAATCGCGGGTTGGATTGGTGAGCTGCGCAGCCTCTACGCCCAGTTTATTGCCATGCCTGTGGCGAGCGCGACAGCAGCAGGGGGTATGACGACAGCGGGCACGGCAGCAGCCGGAGCTGCCATTGGGGTCAGGGCACTGGGCGTTGCCGTCAAGGGGCTACTGGCCGCCGTGGCGGTCGAGTCCATCATCCAGATCACCCAGTTCGCCTCTGCCCTGCGCCAGCTGGTGCAGGCTGAGCTGGCGCTCCGGGAGGCGCAAGGGCTGCGCTCCGAGACTCAGGCCCGCCTCAATGGTCAGTTTGCCGCCCTGTCAGCCGAGCTGGGTTTCGCCATCACCAGCATGGCGGATCTCGATCGCCTGGTGGCAGAGGGCAAGGTGCATTACGACGAGGCCACTGGAAGCTGGCGACAAGGCGCCGCAGCCATTAAAGCGCTGGGGGCGGAGGCCAAGAGCACCCGTGACTATCTGGCCGAGATCAATGCGGTGGCCAAGCAAACCGCCGCCGATGGCCCGGCCAAACTGGCTGAGGCGTTTAAGGTGCTCGGCCTCGATTTTGAGCAGGCCAATGGCCGTATCGGTGAGGGTTTTCAGAAGACCATCGGCGCCCTGGATGTATTGGTGGCGCACACGGGGGCCAGTAGTGCCGCCATCGAGGAGGCGCTGGCCGCCGCCTACAACAGCGCCAAGACCACCGCCGAGATCGATGCGGTGATCGCGCGGCAAAAGCAACTGGCCGACCAGGGCAAGCTCACCGGGGATGCACTGGCGCGGTCGATGGCCATCGCCGCCGATGCCATGGCCAAGGTGAAAGGGGGGAGTGGCGATACCAAGCAGGCAGTCGCGGCCATTGGTGATGGCTTTGACGAGGCCGCCGCACGGGCCAAAGGTGCTACTGATGCGATGCGTGCGGGGCTTAAAGGGGTTCAGGATGAAGCCAAACAGACGAATGCCAGCCTCACCAGTAGCGGCGGGGGCGGTGGTCGAGGCGATATCACCCGCACCGTGAACGCCGGTTCCTTCTACTACAAGAGCGTGGATATCAACAGCCTGCGGGGCAATGCCGAGGGGCTGGCCAATACCCTGGCCGGGGTGGAGGAGGAGCTGGCCCGCTACAGCCAGAAGGTTAAGGACATTCCGGCCTACAGCGAGTGGAGCAAGTATTACGGCGAGAAGTTCCAAAAGGAGATGGAGGTCATGCGGGCTCGCCTCAAGGAGGAGCTCGGCAAGGCTCTTGCCAAGGAGAGTGCCAAAACCAACCAGGCCGCCGCCCAGCCACCAGTTCCAATTGCAGAGCCATCTCCCCCCAGCACCAACACCCCAGGGACACGCAGACCCTTGTCCGAGCGGATCACCATCGAGCTCAAAGGGGCAGGGAGCTCGGCTGAACTGCAGGCCGATGAGGCCAATGTGAATGCCCTGATTTCCCTTCTTAAACAGCAAGGACTTCGCCAATGAACGTGACCTTAAACAGCGTGCTGCTACCAGATGATCTGGTCTGGCGCGACGAGTTCGAGTGGGCGCCGGTCGAACAGGTGGTGACCCCGACCCTGAGCGGCGCCCTGTTGGTGGAGGAGACCGCCAAGCCCGAGGGACGGCCGCTGACCCTGAGCGGGCATTGCTCCCGCGCCAAGGTGCAGGAGCTCAAGGTGCTGGAGGCACAGGTGGCCCGGCTGATGACGTTAACCCTGCTCGATGGCGTGGCCCGCACCGTGGTGTGGCGCCGCCCTGGTGTGGTGGCCACGCCCTTGTACGAGTTGGCTGACCCGGACGGTGATCACCCCTACACCCTGACCCTGAATCTGACCGAAATTGAGCGCGGAGAGTAACCCCATGAGCATTCTATCTGGCGATATCAAACTGATGGCCAGCCAGCGGATGACTGACACCGAGGACGGTGGCGGGCGCATCACCGGCAAGGAGATCGTCAGCGGCGAACATAACAGCATGTTTCCCGATATCAGCGATCTGGATCGGGCCTATGGGGTGGTGAACCTGCGCAAGGTATTCCTGGCCGTGCAGACTGACGACACCGACACCTACTATGGTGCGAATGCCGCCGTGCTGCTGCCGCCCTACGATCCGAACGTGGGCTTGGCCCTGATGACCACCAAAGACCACCACGACACCCGCAACAACGCCCGCGATGTGGTGGAGCGTTATCTGGCGCGGGGCCCGAAGTGGCAAGGCTTTCTCTACGATACCCAGCTGGAAGGGCAGCGGGCGATCCGCTTCTTTCAGCGGGTCGAGGCGCGGTTGCCGGAGGTGGGCGAAACCCTGGTGCTGGTCGGCAACGAGAACAAGGCGGGGGAGTTCGAGCAGTATGTGCGGGTGCTGGATGTAACCCAGAAGCTGACCAAGTTCCAGATCCCTGGTGTACCCGAGTTCACCCGCAACGTGGTCACCTGCACCCTGGCGGATCCGCTGCGCTTCACCTTCGAGGGGGAGCAGCCGACCCCCTATGATGTGGTGACCAACCCCAAGACAGCCCTGCGGGAAACCGTGGTGGCGGATGCGGCCAACTACTTTGCCAGTACCAAAATGGTGGATGATGCCGCCTTTGGCTCGATGCAGGTACGGGCCAAGACCATCTTTACCCAGCTGGTGCCAGCGGCCCGCAGTGAAACCCCAGCGGTGGATCTGACCGCTGCCGGTGAGCTGGCCAGCCTGGTCGATTCTGGCCGGGGGCTGGTGAGCATCAACACCGCCGCCGTGATCGCCCCGAGCCGTGGCCTGTTTCTTGGCAGCGGGGCCAAGCCTGGCACCGTGACCATCACCATCGGCGCGGCCACCATCACCGACAAGGGGGGTGAGCTGGTTGTTGCCGGGTCGGTGATCGGCTCCATCGACTATGGCCGTGGCCAGCTGGAGTTCAATGCCCAGTGCCCGAACTACGGCACCCAAAGCAAAACAGTCTCTTTCTGGCCAGCGGCCCGCCCTGCCCGCATCGCTGACACGGCGAGGATCGAGGTCAAAGCCAACAACCGGGGCTATGCCTACACCATCACCCTGCATCCGACCCCGGCGCCTGGCACCACCACCATCAGCTTTATGGCGCAAGGCAAATGGTATGACCTGAAAGACAACGGGCGCGGGGAGCTGCTGGGCATCGACCGCTCTTATGGCTCTGGCACCATCAACCTGGCCACCGGGTCGGTCATGCTGACCCTGGGCGCCCTGCCGGATGTGGATACCTCCATCATGTTCAGCTGGGCCACCCCGGTTAACTACACCAACCGCAGCGGGCAGGCCATCAGCATCGGCAAAAGCGCCTGGCAGCTCCCCCACAAAGGGATCACCCCCAAGAGCGTGATCCTGACATGGGGCGATGGCAAGCGGGCCACAGATGCGGCGGGGGATGGCAAGATAACCGGCGATATCACCGGCATCATCAACTATGCCGAGGGGATCATCGACCTGGAGCACGTTACCCTGCCCGCTTTGGGGCAGGAGTACGCCGCCCAGTACCAGTACGGCGAACCGGTGACCGAGCGCCATATCGAACCTGGGCGCCTGAACACCCCAGGCCAGGTGGGGCACCTCTCCATCACCCTGGACGGCAAGGACGGCGGCGGCGCACACAACCTCACTCCGGGATCGGTGCGGGTCAAGTTCAACGCCCTCTATCACAAGTTTGATGTGGACGATCAGGAGCTGGTGATCCAGACCCGCGATCCCATCATCACCCTGCGCGATGACGGGCTGGGCAAGCTGATCGATGCCAGCGGTGTGGTGCTGGGTGCCATCGACTATGGCGCGGGCACCCTGCACTTTATGCCGGATGGCTCCAGCCCATTGCCCAAGCCGAAATACGCCTGGGTGACCGTAGGCACCCGCTGGGAAGGCAACAACCAGATCGCGGTGCAGCGCTGGACGATGACCGGTATCGAGTACCACAACACCGCTTACACCTTCCCTGACGGGGAACAGGGGTGGGTGGATGTGACCTACCGCAACAACAACAGTGCCGAGGCCCAGAATGCCACCCTGACCGCCCAGGCGCTGCGCATAGACGTTACCCCAGGCTTTGCCGAGGCGATCCTGGAGGGGTCGATGCGCTTCACCCTGGGGGGCTCTACCTACGTTGACCGGCAAGGGTTGCTCTACCGTGACCCGGATCCCTCAACCGGGGCAGGCATCCAGGCGGGCACCATCGACTACTCCAACGGGTTGGCGGTGCTGGCCGACTGGGCAGCCGGGCAACCGGCCCAGCCATCGCTCCAGAGCCTGGCCACCTCGTTCAGCGCCCAGTCGGTGGATGCGGTGACGTTCCGCACCCCCGGCGCCCCGCTGGCACCGGGCAGCCTCTATATCAGCGCCAACACCGCGAGCGGGCGCCGGATCGAGGCCACGGCAGACGGGGACGGTTTTTTCACCACCACCGACATGGATGGCAAGGTGAACTACCAGACCGGCATCGTTACCGTGCGCTTTGGCCGCAAGGTCACGGCGGCGGGCAACGAGACCCAGCCATGGTATGACGCCGAACAGGTGGGGGAGGATGGCAAGATCTGGAAGCCGACCAGCGTGGTGGCGGACTCCATCCGCTTCAACTGCGTGGTGTTCAGCTATCTGCCGCTCGATGCCGACATTATCGGGCTGGATCCGGTGCGTCTGCCGTCTGATGGCCGGGTGCCCTTCATCCGCAAGGGGCAGATCGTGGTGGTGCATAGCACCAAGCGCGGAGCCTACCCGATGGGGGTGACAGCTGGCCAGCAGTTCAACACCGGGCGCCAGCGGTTGGCCTACTGCCATCTGGAGGATAAGAACGGCAAGCGGCTCGATCCTGCGCTCTACAGCGTCAATCTGGATAGCGGCGTGGTCACCCTGGCTACCCCGCTGAACCTGACCGGCTATGTGGAGCCGCTGGCGGTGGTTCACCGGATCGAGGATATGAGCCTGGTCACCGATGTGGAGATCTCTGGCCGCCTGGTGCTGGCCCGCCCCCTGTCTCACGCCTATGACGCTGCTGACACCCTGGTGTCGTCAGCGCTGATCATGGGCGACTTGTGGGCGCGTTACACCAACCTGTTTGACCAGCGCACCTGGACGAACAAATGGCAGGACTTTGTAGACGGCGACCAGAGCACGGCGCAGTACAACGACACCGACTTTCCCATCGTGGTCACCAACCGCGCCACCCTGGAGGAGCGCTGGGCCATCATCTTCCAGACCAGTACCAGTTTTGTGCTGGTAGGGGAGCATGTGGGCCAGATTGCGCTGGGGGATGTGAATACCGACTTTGCCCCCATCAACCCCAACAACGGCCAGCCCTATTTTCGGCTGGACAAGCGTGGTTGGGGGGCTGGGTGGGCGAGCGGCAACGTGCTGCGGTTCAACACCAAGGCGGCCAACTTCCCGATCTGGGCCATCCGTACCGTGCTGCAATCGGTAGCGGCCAGCGAGAGCGATCGTTTTGAGCTGCAACTGCGTGGCAACGTTAACCGCTAACCGGGTGGGGCACCGTGCCCCGCCCTTTATTTTTCTGTGGGGCACTCTTTTGTAGAGCAGCGCCCCACCATGGAGAACGGCAACATGGCTGAATACAAGGTCAAATGGTTTGCAAGCGAAATGCAAGGCGCCCCAAGTCTGGGCGATACCGCAGATGGCGCCCTGGCTGCGCTGATCAAGGCGGTACTGGTTACCGGCTTTGGCACCCTGACGATTAACGCCCTATCGTTTGATGCTGACAAAGGGTGGGCGGTGGCCACCTTTAGCGGCGGCCATGCCTATCTGCAAGACTCAGTGATTCAGGTCGATGGGGTATCGCCAGCCGCCTACAATGGCGAGCATCGGGTGATGCAGGTCAGTACCACTCAAGTGTGGTTTGAGATTGACGGCGGTGACCCAGCCGCGGCGGGTTCCGGTGCGGCCATGACCATGAAGGTGGCGCCGCTGGGATGGACGATCACCCATGAAAGTGGGGACGGAAAGATCTTTATCGTGCGCCCCACCAACGTCAGCGAGTCTGGCAATGTCAGCCTGCGCATCGACAACACCGCATTCAGCGGCTGGTCTAGCAGCACATCCCCTGTGGGGTATCTGGCCAAGGTGGCAATGGTGGAGGATGTGGTGGATATCAACACCTACACCACCATTTACGAACACCGCTGGCCAGCCACCAAGCGCTACTCATCGGGTCGCTGGGATCTGATAGGGGATCCACAACTGTTCTATTTCCTGCCCTACTACGGTGCATATAGTCGCCCTGCGCTCTATCTGTTCGGCTATATGCGCAGTCTTAGGCCAGGTGATCGCTACCATGCCTTGCTGGTTCACTATCCTGTTACCGCCGCCAACGATACGGGCAGACGGTGGGATTATGGTGTGGGCAATTCCACCGCAAACTACTACAACAACGGTGGGCTGTTTGACTCATCCTCTCATCGGGCTATTGCTCGCCCATACCATCAGTTGTTTGGCTCAACCACCTGGTGGCTAAAAGGGCTGTTTGGCCGATTTGGCACCGGCTTGAACGTCCCGAATGGCCCTGATAACGGCTTTTATATCAGCACAGACCCGGTAATGGTGGTGGAGAACGGCAACCATTTGCGCGGCTATCTGCCAGGTATTATTTGCCCGTATGGCACCATCATCGGTTGGGATCGCAAAAACTTCGGTAACTTGCCAGCCATGCCAGACAAGATATGCCGGTTCATCAATGTTCAGCCAAGTGAAGATCCATCGTCAGTAACCCAGGTATTGATTGGTTTTGATCTGACCGGGCCATGGAGGTAGGTCATGGCGACTTATGATGAAAGAGTGGTCTATGACTGGTCATCACCGACCCAGCTTAATGATTGGGATATCCAGTATTCAGGCCCAGCCGGTTCAGTTGCCATCACCGATGGCAAACTGGTACTGGCACCCAATCGCAGCGCGGTATCTGGCGTTAACCTGATTAGCAAGGCGATTGGGTTTGATGCGCTGGAGATGGATTTCAACACCGGCAGACTTGGCAGTGGGCTTACTCGTTATCTCACTTTGAGCTTTGGAACCGGTGGCGTATGTGACGATGCAGGTAAAGTGCCTGGCACCGATTTTTGGCACCAGGGGATGGCCAATAGCGTCACCTTGCACTTGCAAGATCCCGGTGCCAATGCGAATGGCTCATTTGTCCGGGATTACGCCAATGGCGGTCGGATTGAGCGCGGGTATTATCCATTGCCCCAAGGTACTGATCTCACCAAACAGAATCGGGTGCTGATAGTTTTCAAACCGGGTGAATATCAGGTCTGGCTAAATAGTACTCAAATACTCAGCATTCCAACTGTAACAACCAAATCGCCGACCAAGGTGATGATCCACCAGGGTTGGTATGCCCCAGGGGTATGGGGCGCCGATACCACCATCAGCCAGGTCACGCTATATCGAGGCTACGACCATTTTGGTGAATTGACCATTATGGGTCATCCGATGAAGTGCGTACCCGCTAACCAGGAGCCTAGATCTGTTTTTCAGCCGCAAGATGTGGCCTGGCGCGGAACCCCGCCGCTCTACCCTGGGCCGGTCAAGCTCCAGCAACAGACCCAGTACCCCCTCTGCAAGGGGAGGGATTACTTCTGGATACGCGATGGGGTGCAGAACTTTTTGCAGGGTTATATCGAGAGCACGGTGACCATCAGCGGGGTGGGGGTGCGGCGGCGGGTGCTCTGCTTTACCCAGGATGGCGAGCTGGTTGGCGAGACCTACAGCCGCGCATCGGATGGGGTCTATCGGTTCGATCTGCTGTGGCTGAACAAGCGTTATATGCTGGTCGCCCAGGACGATCCCGCCTTTGGCTACGCCGACTACAACGCTGTGGCCGCCGACTACCAGGCACCGAAACCTTACCCGCCTGGCGGGGGTGTGGCCGCTGCGCCGTTCCCCATGCTGGCCCCGCTCAAGAGGAACTAGCCATGCTCACCTATGTTGACACGCTGCGCACCAGCCGCGCCCAGCTGCTGGCAACGGCCATCGACACCGGCAGCGGCCCCAGCGCTACCCTGACCGTTTACACCGGCCCCAGACCGGCGCCTGGGGAGGCTATCACCGACCAGCTGGCTCTGGTGGTGCTCACGTTCACCCACCCCTGCGCCAAGACGGTCAGCGGTGGGGTGCTGACTCTGAACCCCCTGGTCGAGCAGATGGCTACCGCCACCGGCTTCCCCAGATGGGCCCGCATCGCGGATCGGGATGGCACCTTTGTGGCAGATCTCGATGTAGGGGTTCCGCTCAGTGGTGCAGATTTGGAGATCCCAACCAGTGAGATATTTGCCGGTGCGCTGATCCGCATCAATAACGCCACCATCACCGAACCGTAACCGGGGGCTCTATGGCCAGAAAGGATGCGAGCTTAGAACTACGCAAGGCCCGCAGTACCACCGGGCAGCTGGAGCTGAACCAGGCCGAGGTGGTGCGCTATGAGGCGATCTTGGTTGGCGCCTCCATGCCACCGCGCCTGGCCGTCTCCCCCGACCTGCTGACCCTGCCAGCCAGCTGGGCCAGCCAGCCAAACCGCCCCATAGCCGCGCTGGGTGGCGCCGTGGTACTGGAGGGGAGTCTCGCCAGTACCACCGCACCAGATTGCGCCATGGTGGGCGCATTCGTCATTGAGTGCGGGATTGCGGCCAGCAATCAGCAGCCGGTGCCGGTGATCGCCGGGGAGTACGATATCAACGTATTCCGTGGCCCGAGCGCCACCGAGGAAAGCCGGTGGGAGCGGGCGGGGCTGGTCAGCAGCCGGGTAGATAGCACCTGGGAGCGGCCAGAACTGGCCCGCACCGTGGGCGCCGTCAGCTGGCAGGAGGCCGAACCCGCCAACAGTGATCAGGTGGAGCAGAGCGCCATCATGCCCCAGCGCTATGAGCTGGCCCGCAGCCAGTACCAGGAGGGGCTGGCTACCGGTCACGACCATGGCCAGCAGGTGGAGCATCTGGCCCCCGGCCACGCCGTCAATCGCGCCCTCTGGGTCGAGGGGGACAAGGCCGGAATGTGGCAGGTCGGCGGTTATCGCAACCCGCCGCGCTTTGACAAGGTATGGCAGGCCGACCAGTGGAGCCAGGGCGATGCCGTTGGCCTGCTGCTCTATGGCCGCCGCTTGCGCCTTGGCCTGCCGCTCTGGAAGGGGTGGCGCGATGGCTGGGAGGAGGCGATGCAGCCGGGGCCAGGCACCAGCCCGCCGCCCAAGCCGCCGATCCCCCCTGAGCGCCCCGACAAGCGCACCCTGCGCCTTGAGTTCGGGCGCAAGCGGGGCGAGGCCGAGCTGGAGTTTGTCTGGCACGGCAGTGATGCAGCAATCGTTATTCCAACCAGGAGGGTCTATCTGGTGAGCAATACAGCGAAGATCGTACGGGTACGCGATGGGCTCGATATCCCTGCCACGGCGGTAAGTATCGAGCTCGATACCGACTCCTGGGCGTGGCAGTTCAGCGCCCAGATCCCCCGTATCGCGGCGGCTGCACTGACCGATGAGGAAGAGGTCAGCATTCATATCAACGGTCAGCAATGGGACTGTGTGTGCGATGGCTGGCAATCGAGCCAGAGCTTTGGCCGCGAGTCGGCAACGCTGACGGGACGCTCTCGCACCGCTTACTTGTCACCGACCCATGTATTGGCGCAGGCGGTAAGCGAGCCTGCTGCCGCGACCATGGCCCAGCTGGCTGCTGCCGTATTGCCGGTGGGTTGGACGCTGGATTGGCAAGCGGCTGACTGGTTGGTGCCTGCCGGGTTCTTTAGCCTGGATAACCAGACTCCGATCGAGGTGGTCAGGTACCTGGCCGAGGCGGCCGGTGGCTTTGTGCTGCCACACCAGCGCAACCGCCATCTGGTCATCAAACTGCGTTACCCCACAGTGCCATGGCAGCTTGATACAGCTCAGGCCGATGTGGCGATCCCCCGTGCCATCATTACTACCCTGGGCAGTGACTTCCAGCCGGGTCATGCCGCCAACGGGATCTGGGTGAGTGGTGGCCATCAGGGCATCAGTGCGCGGGTGGTGCGCCAGGGGACGGCTGGCGAACAGCAAGCGCCGACCATCACCCACCCGTTGGTGTGTGATGTGACGGCGGCCCGTGCCCAGGGTGTGGTGGGGCTGACCAAGACCATGCCCAAGCGTACCCAGACCATTGAACTGCCGTTGTCAGCTGATACCGGCTTGATCCTGCCAGGTGCGCTGCTCGCCGTGGACGGTTGGAAGGGTTACAACCGGGGCGTCAGGGTCTCTGCTGCGTTGCAGAACAGGGCCATGACGGTACGCCAGCAGCTGAGTGTGGAGCGATTTGTATGAACCTGTTTAAGCGATTCCTTGAGCTGGTACCAGGTGCAGATCCCTTGTTGGTTGGTACCGTGACCGCAGTAGGTACAACGACCACCACTCTTACCGCGTTGGCGGGTGGAACGGTCACAGTAAGGGGCACTGGGGTAGCCATCGGCAAGAAGGCGTTTTACAGGGGAGGGGAGCTGGCAGGAGAGGCACCGGATTTACCGACCTATGAAATAGAGGTTTAATGCCGGTTTAACGGGGTTATCAAACTCAGTGATTCCGGTGTCACCAAGTTTGATAAACTACCGAGCCTGTAGCTTTTCATTTTCCCCGTAACTCTTTTTCATTTTCGGCGGCGGGCTACAGATCTGGCTGTTGCCGCTCAAGACGGAGTGGATCCCGCTGTTGATGTTGTCGGTTTCCTTGCCCCCTGCGGTGTTGAATTACATGCTCTGCGAGCAGTATCACTGTCAGCCGGACAAGGTGGCCAGTATCGTGCTCGGCGGCAATGCCCTCTCTGTGCTGGTGATCCCGCTGGCGGTCTGGCTGGCACTTCATCTGCCCGGCTAAGTCAGATTGCATCGCTGCGGCTCTTCTAGTGGAAACGGTTCGTACCAAATCATTGCCTCCGTGATACATCTGTCGTCCCCGTATCCGGCCCTGAGCCCCAGGGCTAACGGCGACAGCTATAGTATGAAAAAGAGCTGACTGACACTGTTTAACCAATGCCAGTGAGGGAAACCGGATGGGCACAAGTGAGCAATCTGATCCTGTGGGGCAGGCAAAATCGCGCTATGACCCGGCATTGCCTACCGGTTATGACTGGCGCAGACACCGCCGTTTTATCCTCAGTGGCGGTGGTTACAAGGCAGAATGCAGCCGTCGCAACTGGTTTTTGGAGTTGCTCAACCCGGTGCCCTATGTGGTAGTGCGCGACATAGCCATCGGCGGTATCGGCATTCTGGGGGCCATACGGTTGAAAGAGGGGGATGAGCTGGTGATTGCCATTCCCTCTGGCGAGAAGCTGCGCGGTCTGGTCGTGAGATCCCAGCCTGACCCACTTTTTCCCAAACTCTATCGCACCGGTATTCGTCTGCACCGTTATCCGACGGCCGAGCTGTTTGCCCGCTGGCAAAGCTACATTCAGCCGCAAGATAAAGCGGATTTCGACCATGAGTGCCAAGTCTTGAAACAGGTACGTGGCGCGTGAGCCAAATGTCATATCAGTGGTTGTTTGCCCCACAGCCAGCATGATCCGTCGATGTAGTCCGCAGTTCAGCAGGCTTGGCTGACACGAGTGGTTTATCTCGCTGCATGTGTTTTCATCTTTATGTTTTTATTGAATTTTATCTGTGCCTCTGAAGTCGCGGAGGATGCGGATCTTTTTCCCTTTTCGTGATCCCCCCCGAAGTAGTTCCCCCTGATATCCCTTAGTATCTGGCCAGCATGACTCCCTTTCGGGGGAGGATAACAAGAACAAAAAGGAATGATGGATGAGATCCGTGAGCAACCAGTGTCTGTTGATGCAGATCCAGCCGACCATCTTGCGCTTTGCCAAGATGCTGGCGAGTGTGCTGCAGCTTGAGGTCGAGATTGTGGATGCCGATATGGTTCGGGTGGCTGGCACCGGGCCCTATGGCAAGTTCTTCGGACGTCAGCTGGAGGGCGACTCCCGCCTGCTGCGCTATGTGATTGATAATCAGCGGGAGAAGATCGTTACCCACACCAGTGATGATCCGGTGTGTGACGGTTGTACCTGCAAGGAGAGCTGCCGTGAGCGAGCCTTCCTTGGGGTGCCCATCATGGTGGACGAGCGCTGCATCGGGGTGATCAGTCTGGTGGCCTTCAGCGACGAGCAGCAGGCGCGCCTCAACAACAATCTGCAGGATGTGTGTGACTATGTGCGCCACATCTCCACCATCTTTGTGGCCAAGTTGCTCGATTCACGCGGGCTGTCGGACGGGGTCAACAAGGTGTTCCTCAATCTGATGACCAACATGGATCAGGGTTGTCTGCTGCTCGATGACAAGAGTCAACTGCTCTACGCCAACGAGGCGGCACTCCATCATCTGGGTTGCCAGCAGGAACAGCTGCAAGGGCGCGAAGTGGGGATCCGCCCGCTCACTTTCTCCCAACAGGGGCTGAGTGGTCATCTTCAGCACATCATCACCTTTGAAGGTCGTCAGGAGCTGGTCATCGGCCAACTACACCATGTGCAGGGCCAGCAGCTCTTTCTGATGGCGTTTCACCAGTCCCACTCCGGTCAGGTTCAGGAGCCAGATCCGGATGTGCGGATCGATCAGCTGATCGGCGAGAGCAAGCCGATGCGCACCCTCAAACGACTGCTGCACCGCATCGCCCAGAGTCCCTCCAGCGTGCTGATTTGTGGAGAGAGCGGCACCGGTAAAGAGGTTGTGGCCCGCGCAGTCCATCGCCTGAGTCCCCGTCAGGACAAGCCTTTTATTGCCATCAACTGTGCCGCCATTCCCGAACAACTGCTGGAGAGCGAGCTGTTTGGCTATGTGAAGGGCTCCTTTACCGGTGCTTCCAGCGGTGGCAAGCAGGGCCTGATCCAGGCAGCCCATCAGGGCACCCTGTTCCTTGACGAGATTGGCGACATGCCGCTCACCATGCAGGCCAAGCTGCTGCGGGTGCTGGAGCTGCGGGAGGTGACCCCCATCGGGGCCAGCCGACCGGTGCCGGTGGATATTCGCATCATCGCCGCTACTCACCAGCATCTCGATCAATACATCGTCGAAGGGAAGTTTCGCGAGGATCTCTACTACCGCCTCAACGTCATCCCCCTCAACCTGCCGCCACTGCGGGAGCGGGAAGGGGACGTGGAGCTGCTGACCCACTACTTCCTCAACCTGCACACCAGCCGCATTGGCATTGTCTATCCCGGTTTGGCTCCCGAGGTGATGGCGCTGCTCAAGGGGTATCGCTGGCCGGGCAACGTGCGCGAGCTCAGCAACCTCATCGAATATCTGGTCAACGTCAGCCAGGCGGGCGAAGTGATTGACGCCAGTCTGCTGCCCCCCAACATCATCCGCAATCAGGAGCCCCAACGCGTCACCGCCCAGTCGATCCCGGTGACCAATCTGGATGCGTCGTTCAATGTGCCTGCCACAGCGCCGCTCGCCGCCACGCCGGAGAAGCTGCCTGAACCCGTCCCTGGTGAGAGCGGCCTTGAGAGCATGGAAAAACAGATGATAGAAGAGACCCTGCAGCGGCTCGGCAACAAAAAACTGGCCGCACAGGCGCTGGGGATTGGGATTGCCACCCTCTATCGCAAGATAAAGAAGTACGAGATTGCCGTGCAGAGCTGAGGCGCTGGCGGCATCTATCCGGCCCGTGTCGTTTATCGGATGGCACGGGTTTTTTATGGGAACAAGGTTCTGCGCCATTGCCCGGTCGGTGATGAACAGATTGGCGGGGAAGGGAGGGCGGACAGAATGCAAAAAGCCCGCTCGATGAGCGGGCTTTTTATAATCTGGTGCGTCCTAGTGGATTCGAACCACCGACCCCCACCATGTCAAGGTGATGCTCTAACCAGCTGAGCTAAGGACGCAGGGTGCGCAATGCGACTTTTTGTTCTGCAGGGGAGTGGTGGGTTTAATTGGATTCGAACCAACGACCCCTACCATGTCAAGGTAGTGCTCTAACCAACTGAGCTATAAACCCACATCAAACTTACATCTGCAATATATTCAAACTGTTATGGTGCGTCCTAGTGGATTCGAACCACCGACCCCCACCATGTCAAGGTGATGCTCTAACCAGCTGAGCTAAGGACGCATAACAGCAATCTGTGATGGTGCGTCCTAGTGGATTCGAACCACCGACCCCCACCATGTCAAGGTGGTGCTCTAACCAGCTGAGCTAAGGACGCATCACAGAAAAGTGGTGGGTTTAATTGGATTCGAACCAACGACCCCTACCATGTCAAGGTAGTGCTCTAACCAACTGAGCTATAAACCCACTTTCTCTTACTTCACTACGCCAGCACTGCTGGCGTGGTCGGCATACTACCCATGCCCCCCAAGGCTGTCAACAGGCCATATGCACAAAGGAGACTGTTTGCCCAGTTCTTGCGCAGCCTGTTGATTTTGCAGGCGAGTTGCCGCTTTTACTGGGCCCGCGACAGGGTGGTGCACGCCTCCGGCGTCGCGAAGCGGCCATAGATATGGCGCAGGCGAGCCCCCAGCATCAGCGCGGCACTGGTGAGGCCGACGATAAAGCCAATCCAGAAGCCCTGCGGCCCCATCCGCGGTACCAGCCAGTCGGTGAGACCCAGGATCATGCCGGTCGGCAGCCCCAGCCCCCAGTAGGCGACGATGGTGACGTAGAAGATCGCCTGGGTATCCTTGTAACCACGCAGTGCGGCGGCCGCGACCACCTGCACCGAGTCGGAGAGTTGATAGATGGCAGCGAAGAACAGCAAGGTGGACGCAAGGGCGATCACCTGCAGATCATCGGTATAGATGGAGGAGATCTGCTCCCGTAGCAGCACAGTAAATGCCGCGGTAAGTGCCGCGACACTCACGCCCAGCAGCAGGCCTGTGCGGGCTGCCACCCGGGCGTGATGCGGCTGACCTTCGCCGATGCTGTGACCGACCCGGATGGTGACACCCACCCCGATGGAGAGGGGCAGCATAAACACCAGGCTGGAGAAGTTCAGTGCAATCTGGTGGCTCGCCACCGTTTCGGCGCCGAAGGGGGCCAGCATCAGGGCCACTACGGCAAACAGGGTCACCTCGCAGAAGATGGCCATGGCGATGGGGAAGCCCAAGCGAAACAGTCGCCAGATCCGGCTGCCGTTGGGGCGAGCCAGCTGGGAGAAGAGACGGATCTCGGTGAAGTGACGGGAGAGCTTCACATAGAGGATCATCGCCAGCAGCATGGCCCACAGCACGATGGCGGTGGCGACGCCGCAGCCGACCCCGCCAAGCTTGGGCATGCCGAAGTGACCGTGGATGAAGATGTAGTTGGCGGGAATATTGACCGCCAACCCGACAAAACCGATCACCATGGTAGGCATGGTGTGGGAGAGCCCCTCGCTGAAGTTGCGCAGCACCTGGAACATAACGAAGGCGGGCAGACCCCACAGGATGGCGTGCAGGTAGCCTGTGGTCTTGGCGGCCATCACCGGCTCCACATCCATGAGCTGCAGCGCCAGCGGGCTGTAGTAGAGCGCAACCATCGCCAGCGGGGTGACGATGAGCGCCAGCCAGAAGCCCTGATGGACGGCCGGGCGGACTTGGTCCCGCTTACGGGCGCCGTTTAGCTGAGAGACGATAGGGGTGAGCGCCATAATGATCCCCTGCACCAGCAGGATCACCGGTAGCCAGAAGCTGGAGGCCACCGACACGGCGGCCAGATCGACCGCACTCACCTGTCCCGCCATCACGGTATCGACGAAGTTCATGGCGACCTGGGCCACTTGGGCGACCAGAATGGGGCTGGCTAGACGGACTAACTGCTTCGCCTCGGACCAATAACGTTGCACTGACACCTCCGAGTGGATCAGATAAGAGTAAATAAAGAGCGGAAATCGGGAAGAGCCTTTGCACTTTCGGACGAAAGTGCAAAGGGTGGGGGAGGCATTCTAGCCTGAAATTCAGCCAGGACGAAATAGTTGCCGCCCCGGCAGCGGGATCAGGCGTCTTCGTGATCGCTGATCAGCAGGTTGGCTGCCGCATAGGCGGCCTGCTCGCGCAGCTCGGCGGGTACCCGCTCATCAGAGGCGACCGCGTTGAGGGCGCGGATAGTGGCGGCGATGGCGTTTGGCACATAGCCCTGCTCGCCGGAGCCAATCTGGTTATAGGCGATGCGGATCGCTTCACAACATTGATATACCTGCATTTCTTTTTTCCTTGTTTACCCGGATGTGAACGGCGTCACTATAGCGATCGGGCGCAAGCTTGTCAGCCTGTACCCTTGTCTCACCCTCTGCCCGAGGTTAACCTGCCCTTTTTGCCGTAGCAGGAGACGAGAGATGTTCACTGGCATAGTACAGGGGACCGCCGAACTGGTGGCCATCGAAGAGCAACCCAACTTCCGTACCCATGTGATCCGCATGCCCAGCCGGGAGTGGGGGGAAGGGCTGGCCCTCGGTGCCTCGGTCGCTCACAACGGCTGCTGCTTGACCGTCACCCGGGTCGAGGGGGATCTGGTCAGCTTCGATCTGATGCAGGAGACCCTGCGCCTCACCAACCTAGGCTTGTTGCAGGTGGGGGACAAGGTCAATGTGGAGCGGGCTGCCCGCTTTGGTGACGAGATCGGCGGTCATGCCATGTCTGGCCATATCATCGGCATGGCAGAGGTTACCTCGGTGATCGACACCCCCAAGAACCGTCAGGTGTGGTATCGCCTTGCTCCCGAGCTGATGAAATATGTGCTGACCAAGGGGTATATTGGCATCGACGGTATCAGTCTGACCATCGGTGAGGTGCGCGAGCGGGAGTTCTGCGTCCACCTGATCCCCGAGACGCTGGCTCGCACCAACCTCGGTTGGGTGCGCGCCGGCTGGCCGACCAATATCGAGATCGATCCCCAGACCCAGGCCATCGTCGATACGGTGGAGCGGGTACTGGCGGCGCGCGCGGGTAACTGAATAAGGAAACGGCTCGGTTTCAATCCCTTCATAAGCAAGGGCCTGCAGTGTGCAGGCCCTTGTTATTCATGTGGTGAAAATCTCTACTCGATTTTCTGTGACTCACAATCAAAACAGTTGTTCGTCGTCTGCATCCACAAACAACTGCAAACAGTCGCGAGCTTCGTCGCGGTGAAGCCGCAGGTGGATCGGATTGCAACAGGCCATGCAATCTTCGTAAAACTCCTGATCACCCTGGCTGGCATCCAGCTCGACCCGGGTATGGTGGCCACAGTGAGGGCAGACGATGCGCTTGCTGGTGTACTCGATCATGATAACCTCCTCGGGCCCTGAGGCCGCCTATCTACCCTGATTCTAGTCGGGCTGCAGGGGGTTAACCGCGAGCAAACGCACGTTTATGACAGAGATCAAGCCTGAGGGATGGCAAGGTGCAACCGGTTGGACTGGTCGTGTGTGAGAGGAACAATCTGGTTGTGAATGACTGGTGAAAAGAGGGGAATTGCCAACAGTTGTTTGGCAATCACAGGGGGCTGGATGCCCCCTGCGGATATGAGAACGCGAGCGCAGCAAGACGCCGATAGGCGCTACTTGACCCAGCTGGCCAACATGTCGGCATTCAGCTCGGCCAGCGAGCTGAGCTGGTAGTTGGCGATGGCCAAGCGTGGGTCACCTACTAAAGCGGGATCCGGCACGATCAGCGCAGTCATGGAGGCCGCCTTGGCCGCCAGCAGGCCGGTAAAGCTGTCTTCGATGGCCAGACAATGGACGGGCTCGACCCCCAGCTTTTCGGCCGCGTGGATATAGACATCCGGGTGCGGTTTGCCGAAACGCTCTACTTCAGCGGAGTGAACCGCCATAAAGCGATCGCGGATGCCGAGTTTGCCGAGCACAGCTTCCACCATCGCAAAGGGGGAGGAGGTGGCCAGACCCACTTTAAGGCCGCGGGCTTCGATAAGGTCGAGCGCCTCCAGCACACCGGCTTTGGCCTGACCTTCTGAAAGGATCAGGGCGTTGACCTGATCCAGAATGCGCTGTACCACCTCTTCCTGAGTCGGGCCGCTCCATGGGCGCAGGCGATACCAGTGGGCAACCAGCTGATCGATGCGCACGCCGATGGTCGATTCGCAATCCTCGACGGTGTGGGGGTGACCCAGTTCGGAGAAAACGGCGATTTGGGCCCGTTGCCAAAAGGGTTCCGAGTCGATCAGAACACCATCCATATCGAAGATCACGGCAGCTAACATCTTGTACTCCTGAAAAATTTGAAGAGGGGATTATAAGCCTGACGGGCAAATGCAAAAGGGGCATTGCCATGCCCCTTGCGCCCGATCACACCGGCAAACGTTTGTTTCGGTGCGGCGAAAAAACAGCGTTTAGAAAATGACCTCGACGCTGGCGGCAACGGCTTTGGCCTGCTCGACCGCCTCGCGGCAATCTTCACCCCGGGCCAGCGCCACGCCAAGACGGCGGCGACCGGCGATCTCCGGTTTGCCAAACAGCCGCAGCTGGGCACCCGGCACCAGCGCCAATGCCTCACCAATCCCCTGATAGCGGATATTCTGGCTGTGCCCTTCGCGCAGTACCACGGCGGAGGCGCTCGGCCCGTACTGGGTGATGGTGCCGACCGGCAGCCCCAGAATGGCGCGCACGTGCAGGGCGAACTCGGAGAGATCTTGCGAGATCAGGGTCACCATGCCGGTGTCGTGGGGGCGGGGCGAGACTTCGCTGAACCACACTTCATCGCCTTTTATAAATAGCTCGACTCCGAACAGGCCGTAACCACCGAGGGCCTCGACCACCTTGGCGGCCACCTCTTTGGAGCGGGCCAGCGCCAGCTCGCTCATCACCTGCGGCTGCCAGGATTCGCGGTAGTCGCCATCTTCCTGCCGGTGGCCGATAGGGTCGCAGAAGTGAATGCCATCGACGGCGCGTACCGTGAGCAGGGTGATTTCGTACTCGAAGGGAACGAAGCCCTCGACGATCACCTTGCCACGGCCGGCGCGGCCACCCTCCTGGGCGTAGGTCCAGCTCTCATCGATCTTGGCGAGATCGCGCAGTACGCTCTGTCCCTTGCCGGACGAGCTCATCACAGGTTTCACCACGCAGGGCAGGCCGATAGCCTCGACGGCGGCGACAAACTCCTCTTTGCTTTGGGCAAAGCGGTAGGGTGAGGTGGGCAGACCCAGGGTCTCGGCGGCGAGGCGGCGGATCCCTTCCCGGTTCATGGTGAGCTGGGTAGCGCGGGCGTTGGGCACTACCTTGACCCCTTCTTGCTCAAGGGCAGCCAGGGTATCGGTGGCAATCGCTTCAATCTCGGGGATGATGAGGTCGGGTTTAACCTCGGCAACCAGGGCACGCAGGGCGTTGCCATCGAGCATGTCCAGCACGTGGGCTGCGTGGGCCACCTGCATGGCGGGGGCATTGGGGTAGCGGTCGGCGGCGATCACTTCGATCCCGAACCGTTGCAACTCGATGGCGACCTCCTTGCCAAGTTCGCCGGAGCCCAGCAGCAGGGCACGGGTGGCGCCGGGGCGGGTTGCGGTTCCAAACATACGATCTCTCCTGATGTCGATGGTCATTGTTGATGATCGCTATCGCACGAATAGCGGACAAAAAAAGAGGCACGCATGGCGTACCTCAGGAAACGGGTTTGTGAGCGCGCTGCTCCAGATGGGTCAGCAAGGTAATGGCGCCAATGATGATGGCGGCGCCAAGCCACAGACGGCCGGGGGGCGCCCAGCCAAATACCAGCCAGCCCGCCAGCACGTTCATCGGCAGCTTGGCAAAATCGAAAGGTTGTACGAAGGAGGCCTCCGCCACGCTGTAAGCGCGAGCGATGGACATCTGGGCCAGCGCCGTCAGCACGCCGGAAGCGGCTACCAGCAGCCACTGGCTCTCGCTTGGCCACTGCCACTCCGGCAGGGCCAGCATGACGTTGAACGGGGTACTGAAAATAAGCAGGTAGACCACAATGGTGTGGGATGATTCGTTGGCCGCCTGATAGCGCACCATCAGGGAGTAACCTGCCCAGAATAGCGCCGCCGCCACCGGCAGCAGGGAGGCCCAGTTGAACTCGTCAGTCCAGGGGGCAAGGATCAGCATGGCGCCGGCAAAGCCCGCCAGGGTGGCCAGAATGCGGGTGCGGCTCACCTGCTCCTTGAGCAGCAGCGCGGAGCCCAGGGTGGCAAACAGCGGTGAGGTCATCAGCAGGGCGATCCCCTGCCAGATGGGGACGGGGTACGCCAGTGCCCAGAGCCAGAGCTGGATGCCGATCACCGCCAGCAATACCCGCAACAGGTGCAACCGGAACTGATTGGTCATCAGGGATTGGCGCAGGCCGTGACGAACCAGCCAGGGCAGCAGGCAGATCAGGGCGATCAGGTATTGATGGAAAGCGACTTGGGTCGATGGGAGGCCAAGCTTGAAGCTGACATACTGGCTCAGGCTGTTGACGGCGGCGAAGCAGAGTCCTGCCACCATCATCCAGACTGCACCGGCCAGAGGAGAGTGCCTGCGCGAGGGTATCATGGGATCCGGGTCGCTGGAAAAAAGTGCGGCGGATCATAACGGCAATCGTTTGTTCTGCCAAGGGTTGAAGCGCGGCCGCAGGGTTGGCTGGCGAGGAAGTGGCCTTGCATCAAAAAATTTGAACAAGTTGAGCATCTATTTTCGCTATCAGCAAATAAGCACAATGTTTAGAGTGACCTCCATCGACAGCAACGCTGTTCAACCGACAACCAAATGGAGTTTCACCATGGCCAATATCCTCGTACTCAAATCCAGCATCCTGGGTCAATATTCCCAATCCAACGCCCTGATCGACGGCTTCCTGGCTGATCATCAGGATGATGCCGTCACCGTGCGTGATCTGGCGGCCCTCAACCTGCCGGTGCTGGATGGCGAGCTGGCCTCCGGCCTGCGCGGTGGTGATAACCTGAGCGAGCGTCAGCTGGCGGTGATCGCCCAGTCCGACGAGCTGATAGCCGAACTCAAAGCGAGCGACTTGGTGGTGATTGCGGCCCCCATGTACAACTTCAACATCCCGACCCAGCTGAAAAACTGGATCGATCTGGTGGCTCGCGCTGGCGTCACTTTCCGCTACACCGAGACCGGTCCGGTGGGTATGGTTGAAAATACCCGTGCGCTGGTGATCAGCCCTCGCGGCGGCATGCACGTCGGCAGCGCCACCGATCTGGTGACCCCCTACATGCGTACCGTGCTCGGTTTCATCGGTATCAAAGAGGTGGATTTCATCTACGCCGAAGGGATGGGGATGGGTCCGGATGCCCAGAGCAAGGGGATGGAAGCGGCCAAAGCGCAGCTTGAGGCTCTGGCTATCTAAGGGCTCTCTATCCCGTCAGGGGTTATCTCTTCAAGGGGTTGCCCCGCCAGATACAAGAACGCAGCCATCAGGCTGCGTTTGTTTTTGGGCTAGATATAATTGCGACAGACGTTGCTGCTACAGAGAGTATCGCGGCAAGCGGTTGGTATAGATGTTCCGGCGGAGTCACTACTCCATCATAAAGCGGCGACAACCGCGCACCAGCAGCAGCGCCACCGTGACCAGCAAGCCAAGCAAGAGGGTGGTCAGCCACTGTTCGGTACTTTGCGGCATGTGGGGCGTGAAGAGGCTGATCATCAACAGGGTACAGAGCGTGATCAACAGGCTCTGTCGGGTCATCAATATCATGGGGTCATCCTTGGTTTGCTCACCTGAAACGATTTTAATGCCCTCTTGTGACAGGGTGATGTATCCGTGCATCACCCTGTTGGGGCTCTTCAGACCATATCAGGTTTTTACCGCAGAGCTAGCGCCATCACTGGCGCTGTGATCCCGATCCCGCTAGCTCTCTTTATCTGAACTGTTTCTGCGCTGGCTGGTAGTGAAAATCGCCGCTGGCGAGCCGCGCTTCCAGTGCTGCCTGATCGATCTCCTGCGCTTTGCAGAGATCATCCAGATCGTCATAGCGATCACGCAGCTGCATATTGACGACGCTCAGCAGCATGTTGATGTCCATGGTGGCGAACTTTTTCAAATCCATGATTATTTCTCCCGATCCAGTGATTGCAGCTGCTCAATGGCGGCGCTGACGCTGTGCAGATGCTGGCGGATCGCCTCGCGGGATTCGCTCGGCAGATAGTCGGTCAGGGTATGTTGCCAGCTGCCAGCTTCACTCTTGAGCTGCAGGAAGAGGGCGAGCCCGGCATTGGTGAGGGAGACCAGGCTGATGCGTTTGTCCTGCTCGCTGCTCTCGGTAAAGATGATCCCTTTTTCGACCAGACGGCGGATCTCGCGGGAGATGCGCACCTTGTCCATGCCGCTCGCCTCGACCAGCTCTTTCTGGCTGATGGGGTAGTTGGGGCCGAGCACCATCATCAGGCGCCATTGCGGCACGGTCAGCTGGTAACGCTGTTCATAAAACTGTTCGAAGGTATCCCGTAGCATCTCGGCGGCATGTACCAACTGATAGGGCGGGTAGTGAGCGAGTAACGCTATGATTTTTGACATATTACACCCTGCTGTGACGGCTGCATCAGATGCAGTTTCTTTTGATACTTTGACATTGATGATACGAAACTCAAGCTGATTTGTCTGACCCGGTTGCGATGAAATGTGCGGTGGCGCACGCCCTCAAGGAAAAACCGGGTCTGACCGACGGGATTTTAAGCCAACGCTGTTCAGCCTTTACGCAACCAGATGAGGGCGTTCTGCTTGAGCCAGGCCTCGCGTGTGTGGATAGCGTAGAGCGCGGCCTCGTCGCGGCTGCCTGCTTGCCAGCTTTGCGGCTCCTGTTTGGGTAGCTTGCGCTGACCCAGCAGGCAGGCCGGAATGTGCGGGTTGGCCTCGATGGCGACCAGCAGATGGGGCTTGGCTGCCTCGGCACCCTCGGTAGCAAAGACCATCAGCGCCTTGTTATAGAGCAACCAGCTGGAGGCTTCATCGAAGCGCACCAGCAGGGCGGCCAGTGCCTGCCAATCCCCTTGCAGTGCATAGAGGGTGGAGAGGTTGTAGCGGCAACCCAGCTCATCGGCCACGCAGATTGTCAGCAGCGCCAGATACTCGGCTTTGGCCTCGCCCAGCTTGCCAAGGCGCAGCAGGCAGTCGGCGCGGCCGGCTCTGGCGGCCAGCAGAGGACGCAGCTCGGGGGCACTCCAGCCGTGGCCGGCGATTTGCTGCCAGAAGGCTTCATCAAAGAGCGGAGTGGCATCGGCGATGATCTTCTCGAACCAGCCGAGGCGGGCCTGATGATCGCGGCAGCTGTCGGCCAGCTCGAACCAGGTCTGCCACTGTTGGGCCTGCTCGCCATTGAGGGCCACATCAGCGCTGGGGGCGGCCTGATACTGGTCGAGGTTGAGCAACTGGTTGAGGGCGGTTTTCATATTCTGGCGCTGGCGTTTGCAGAACTCGACAAAGGGGAGTTCGCTGGCGGCTGCGCTATAGAGCATCTGGGCCATCTGCTTGTCGCGAAACAGGCTCAGCTCGGCGGCCAGACTGAAGCGGTACTGGGTGGTCGGGTCGTTCAAATCCTTCGGCTTGGGCCAGGTGGCAAAACCCATGCTGAAGCCATAACACCATTGACCGAGGGGGTGGCTCTGTTCGAACACCTGCTCGGGGTTATCGCTGGGCAGGCGGCATTGGCTGGGCAGGGCCAGCTGGGCGTCGTCGGCTTGGGATTCCAGCTCGGCGATCAGGTGGTTGAGGGCTTCTGCGCTTTTTTCATCCAACTCAGCATCCTGTTCCAGCAGACCAGCCAGCGGGCGTTGCCAGTCAGGGCTTTCCGGCCCCACCAGACGAGCACAGAGAAAACCGTGCAGGGCCGGGTAGGTCATGTCCTGATCGCTGTGGCTCTGGATCCATTGATTAAGATGGCGGGTACGAGTGGATGGGTTCATCGACAGTTCCTCTGGATTTGAACAGCCGCGAAGTCTACCTAAAAGTGGGGTTATTTGCAGCAAATGGCCGCCTGTTTGGCGATTTAATCACCATTGGCGGATAAGATAATGGCGAAAGAGCGGCCAGTGGTGGCTTGGGGACTAGGCCGGATCACTGCTCTTGAGGTAACATGCGCGCCCATAGGGGCCATGTTCAGTTGGCCCATCCGGGTAATGAAAAAAGAGAGCACCATGATACAGATTGGCAAGATGAACACCCTCACCGTTGTTGAACTCGAAGACCGTGGCGCCTGGCTTGCGGCCGATGAGTACGGTGAACTGCTGCTGCCCAAGCGTCAACTGCCGGAAGGGGTGAAAGAGGGGGATAGCGTGCAGGTCTTCCTCTATCTGGATGCCGATTGCGAGCCGGTGATCACCACCGACAAGCCATTTGCCATGGTGGACGAATTTGCCGGTCTGAAAGTGGTCAATGCCAACAAGATTGGTGCTTTCCTCGACTGGGGCATGAAAAAGGATCTGTTTGTGCCGAGCCGCGAGCAGAACAAGCCGATGCAGGTGGGCCACGTTTATCTGGTGCGTCTGCAACTGGATAACGAAGGGCGCATGGTCGGCACCAGCCGCATCGAGCGTTTCCTGACCCCGGCTGGCAGCAACTTCAAGGTCGGTGACGAAGTGACCGCGCTGCCGGGGGAGCACTCGCCCCTTGGCATCAAGGTGATCGTCAACGGTCAGTATCCCGGCATGCTGTTCAAGAACGAGGTGTTTGGCCGGGTGATGACCGGTCGGCCGCAAACCGCCTGGGTCAAGCAGGTGCGCGAAGATGGCAAACTGGATCTGACCCTGCAAAAGCCGGGTCTGGCGCGTGTTGATGATGCCGGTGAGCGCATTCTGAGCCGGATGAAAAAGCAGGGCGGCAGTCTGGCGGTGGGTGACAAGAGCGAACCCGAGCTCATCTACAAGCTGTTCAGCATGAGTAAGGGCACCTTCAAGAAGGCGATCGGCGGCCTCTACAAGCAGGGCAAGATCGTCATCGAAGATAACGCCATCACTCTGGTGGCCACAGAGACCGACTCGGCAGTGGATAGCGAATAAGATGCCGAGCCCCTGTGTTGGCCTCTGCAAGGCGAAAGATGGGCTTTGCCTTGGTTGTGGCCGCACCCTGAGCGAGATCGGCTACTGGTCGGCGATGGATAGCAAGGCCCAGCTGGCGGTGATGGCCGAGCTGAATGGCTCGAAAAGCACCCACTGCTGTCCGGGTTGTGGCGAACCGGCCTATTGCGCCGTCTCTGCCGGTCAGACCATCGCCCAGTGCTGGTGCAGCCAGTTGCCGGTATTGCCGATGCAGGAGGCCAGCGCTTGCTGGTGCCGCCGCTGTCTGGCCAAGGCCATCGCGGCGCAGGATTAGCAGAGAACAGAAATAAAAGAGAATACAGAAACAAGAAAGGCGCCGATGGCGCCTTTTTTATGCCTGCTGCTGGCGATGCCAGCGCACATGCACTTGATCTTCGGTCAGCAGACGGGGCAGCAGGAAGGTGGCGAAGATCACCTCAAACTCATCCTGATGATCCAGTAAACCGACCCACACTTCGACCCAGCGCTCCATATCGACCGGCTCACCCAGCTCGGTCGACCAGTCGGCATTGGGCAGAGTCGCCTCCACGGCGCCACGCTGCTCAAACTCCAGGGTGATGTCGACAATTTGTTCGGGGGCCAGCATATCGGCGGCCTGCTCAAGAAACTGATCATAGGCCCATTCGACCAGCTGATCCGGGGTACGCTGTTCCATGAAATCACTCCAGATACATCGAGGTTCGCTACTGTAACAATTATTGGCTGTGGCGGCCAGACCAGTGCGCCGGGCGTGGCTGGCCTGTCCAAGTTGCCGTTGGGGGAGTATGGTTAAGGCACGGATCATCTGGCAGGGAGTAAGGGGATGAAGCAGCGGGGACGGCGGCAACAGATCAAGCGACGGCGCGAGGCCTGGTGGTGGCACTATCTGCCGCTTCACCGCGAGACGGTGGGCGGTCATCTGGGCCCACCGGAGAAACCCGATGAGCCCTGAGGATCAGTCGGCCTGATGCACCCGATTGAGGGTGATCTGACCCAGTTGCCCCATCTGGCGGCGGATCCAGACCGAGCGCTTCTGCACATAGGGTGAAGGGGGCTTGACCCGATAACGCCACGGATTGGGCAGGGCGGCGGCCAGCAGGGATGACTCGTAGCGGGTCAAGCGGCTGGCCGGTTTGCCAAAGTAGGTGCGGGCGGCGGCTTCGGCGCCATAGATGCCGGGGCCGAACTCCACGATATTGAGATAGACCTCGAGAATGCGGGCCTTGTCCCAACCCAGCTCCATCAGCAGGGTAAACCAGGCCTCCAGCCCCTTGCGCAGGAAACTGCGATCACTCCACATAAAGAGGTTCTTGGCGGTCTGCTGGCTGAGGGTGCTGGCACCGCGTACCCGTTCGCTGTGCTGGTTGTGCTTGAGTGCCGCGTTGATGGCATCCATGTCAAAGCCGTTGTGATCGGCAAAGCGCTGATCCTCGGCGGCGATCACCGCCAGTTGCAGCTCCTTGGAGATGGACTCCAGATCTACCCATTGATGGCGCACCTGGGTGATCTTGGCGGGCGGAAAGAGGGCCCGCTCGATACGCCAGCTCCACATCGGCGGATCGATAAAACGCAGCAAGGCGACCGAGCCGACCGAGCAGATCAGCCCGGCCAGCGCGATCTTGCCTGCCCACCTCAACACCCGGCGCCCAAACGATGCAGATGCGCGCACGGGGGCTACGGCGTCAGGGTCAGACTCCCACTGATAATGGCTGGGATCATCGGGATCCGGAATTATTGGGGCAGCCATTCGATGTGGCAGAACTTCTCGTCAACACGGCGGGAGAGCAGCATGCGGGCAAACAAGTGCTCATACTCTTGTTCTTCATTGCCAAGGCCAACCCAGATCTCGGCATAGTCGGTGTCGCTCACGGCAAAACCCACGTCCGCTTCCCAGTCATCGGCCGGGTCGGTTTCGGCCAGCAGGCCGCGATCGTTGAACTCCTGATTGAAGCGGGCGATCTCCTGCTCCGGCAGGTTGTCAGAGGCCAGCTCCATAAAGAGTTCGAGGGCGGTATCGAGCAGTTCCTCGACGCTGTGCATTTCGTCATTCATAGACATAAGCGGTCTGTTCCAGAAAAGAGAAAAAGGTGCCAGCGCAGATCACTGCCTGCGGGGCGGCGCTATTCTAGCTGTCGGCAGACCCCTTGGCGAGATGAGGCGAGCCGCTGTGGCCTGTTTTTGTGCCAATAAAAAACCGGATCCAGTGACAGGATCCGGTCTTCATTGGGGGAAGGGGTCACGCATAGGGCGTCAGCTCATCCCTTCTTGTCATCGGCGAAGGTGATGTTGAGCTCCAGTACCGACAGCTCATCACTCTTCTGATCCAGTTGGACGGTTATCTTCTCCGGATCAATGTTGACGTATTTGCGGATCACATCGAGGATATCCTGCTTGAGTTGGGGCAGGTAATCCGGCCCCCCTCTGGATGAACGCTCGTGAGCAACAATGATCTGCAACCGCTCTTTGGCCAGTTGTGCGGTGTTCTGTTTCTTGTTGGAACGAAAATAATCCAATAATGACATGTTTAACTCCCGAACAGTCGGCTAAAGAAGCCCTTCTTCTCTTCTTCCAGAAAACGAAATTCCTTGGCATCGCCCAGCAGGCGGGACACCGCATCTTCGTAGGCCTGACCGGCATCGGACTCCTTGTCCAGAATGACCGGTTCGCCGGAGTTGGAGGCGCGCAGCACCGCCTGGGACTCCGGGATCACCCCGAGCAGCGGGATGGCCAGGATCTCCTGTACATCCTGCACGCTCAGCATGTCGCCGCGGTTGACGCGGGTCGGGCAGTAGCGGGTCAGCAGCAGGTGCTCCTTGATGGGGTCTTCACCACGCTCGGCGCGGCGGGACTTGGAGGCCAGGATGCCAAGGATGCGGTCGGAGTCACGCACGGAAGAGACTTCCGGGTTGGTGGTGACGATCGCCTCGTCGGCAAAATAGAGCGCCATCAGTGCGCCCGCCTCGATCCCCGCCGGGGAGTCGCAGACGATGTAATCGAACTTCATCTCTGCCAGCTGATCCAGGATCTTCTCGACCCCCTCACGGGTGAGGGCATCTTTGTCCCGGGTCTGGGAGGCTGGCAGGATAAACAGATTTTCCGAGCGTTTGTCCTTGATCAGCGCCTGATTGAGGTTTGCTTCCCCATTGATGACGTTGACGAAGTCATACACCACGCGCCGCTCGCAGCCCATGATGAGATCCAGATTTCTCAGACCGATGTCAAAGTCAATGACCACTGTCTTGTGACCACGCTGGGCTAAGCCGGTGCTCAGGGCCGCACTGGTTGTGGTCTTGCCAACGCCACCTTTACCCGATGTAACGACTATGATTCGCGCCATTCTCGCTTCCTTGTAACTCTATTTGATACGGTCTATTCGGAGTTGTTCATTGTCCAGCCGGACGTGTACCGGTTGCTGGATCAGGCCTGCCGGCAATGCATCGCTCAGCTGGAATGTGCCCGCGATGGAGAGCAGCTCGGCCTGTAATTGCTGGCAATAGATCCGGGCCTGGGTATTGCCCCGGGCACCGGCAATGGCTCTGCCACGCAGGGTGCCATAAATATGAATGCTGTCGTCGGCGAGCACTTCAGCTCCCGGACTGACGGACCCCAGCACCACCAGCGAGGTGCCGGCGGCGTAAATTTGCTGGCCGGAACGAACCGGTCCCACATGTACCTTGCTCGGGATCAAGGGGGCGGGTTCTGGCTCGGGAACCACCTCAGGGACGGCTGGCGCGGGGGCAGGCTCGGGTTCCGGTTCGCTCTTGCGACTCTTGCCCGAGGCCATCACGGCCAGTCCCACCGCCTTGGCGGCTGTCTTCATCTCTTCACTGCGCGCACCCGTGATGCCGACCAGCACAAACTCTTCGGACTCCACCAGCTCCTTGAGCTGTTCGAAATCGGGAATATGTTCCAGTCGGGAAACATTGATCACCAGCGGCGCACAATTAAAAAAGTAGGGTGCCTGGGCCACTTTTTCGGCCAACAACTGACGTATCCGCTCAGGCTCGCCATCGCTGATATGCAACACAGAAATAGTGAAGGTGGTCCCTTTCAATTCGTTATCGCGCTCAACCATGAATCTTCCCCGAGGCAGAGATGCTAATCCGTTATTGTTATTCAATTCCTGATGTTATAGTTTGCCCCCATCAGAGGCAATAAACTCGTCGGATTATATCAATTTCCATGTTGTGTGCAGTCTATAAAAGTCGCAAAAAAGCCGAGACCTACCTTTTTGTTGAAAAAAGAGAGGATTTCTCCCGCGTTCCCGCGCCATTGCTGAGCGCATTCGGGCGTCCCGAGCTGGTGCTGATGACCAAGCTGGATCCGGCCAAGCCCTTGGGGTTGGCTGATGTCGGCAAGGTGATGGCCGCGCTGACCAACCAGGGGTTCTACCTGCAGGTGCCGCCGCCCCCTGAGAATTTGCTGGAGCAGCACAAGGCCAGCCTGAAAAAACCATCCTGAATATCCAGCCCCGTTGTGCGTTCTGCCCAGCGGGGCTAATTCTTTGTGACTCTACATGACGCATTCCGGCCCCGGAGAGGTGGCCTGCGATAATCCCGTGACAGGATCTGGCCAAATTAAACCCTCCCTTTGGTGATATTCACTTTTCGTTGTTTAAATAGAAAGTCAATCTGCTCCCAACACCATATCCTCAACCTTTGCTGGCGCTCACAAAAATAGCGAGTGGCGCGCACTCATATCCTCCATTTCAACGGCTATTGGCTCATTCATCGATTATTTTCAGCCTCTTCCTTGGGCGCTTTTTTGGCCTCCACTGCGTGATGATTTGTCCATCAAAGGGCGCGTAAAGAAGACGATGATAACTGTGCTAAAACCAGTTTGCGCGATGCGCTGTGGCCAAAATGATGAGCTAACCCCCTGTTTGTGTGCTTGATTGTTTGCCCTGATCACGAAAGTGCCACATAGGTGGAAATCAATGTGGCGGCGTGATAATCCGCAGGGGGAGTGGTAACCGCGTCTTGCCAAACAAGGGTATGCCCAAAGTGGAGGGGATTGAGCTTAGGGGCCATCTCGATATCGATTAGTTGTGAAACCGTGACAGGGGCAAGATAGCGGGTCAAGGTTATTGGCAGGGTAGAACGTCGCTTCCAATCCATTGAGACGAGTTAATCAAGGTATGTAATTAGAGAGGTATGCAGACAAGGCAATCCGCATTGCGGTGGCGTAGCAGGGTATATCAGCGACGCCCAACAGTGAAATGGTCGGTATGCCGGTATAAGTACCTGGCATCCCATTCGGGCAATAAAAAAGGCGGGATATCCCGCCTTTGTTCAGATGAGGGTCGCAACCCTTATTTATTCGCAAGCAACCTGCATCACCTTGATGGCCAGACCACCACGGGAGGTTTCACGGTACTTGGAGTCCATGTCCTTGCCGGTGATGTACATGGTCTCGATCACCTTGTCCAGGGAGACGCGCGGCTTGGAGGTACGACGCAGGGCCATACGGGAGGCGTTGACCGCTTTCATGGCTGCGATGGCGTTACGCTCGATGCAGGGCACCTGTACCTGACCGGCAACCGGATCACAGGTCAGACCCAGGTTGTGTTCCATACCGATCTCGGCAGCTTCGCAGACGTGCTCCGGGCTGCCGCCCATCAGCTCGGTCAGACCGGCAGCGGCCATGGAGCAGGAGACACCCACTTCACCCTGGCAGCCCACTTCGGCGCCGGAGATGGAGGCGTTCATCTTGTAGAGGATACCGACGGCACCGGCAGCCAGATAGAAGCGGGTGTATTCGTCGCGGCCAACCGGCTGGATGAACTTGTCGTAGTAGGCCAGTACGGCCGGGATGATACCGGCAGCGCCGTTGGTCGGGGCGGTGACCACGCGGCCACCGGCAGCGTTCTCTTCACTGACTGCCAGAGCGAACATGTTGACCCAGTCAACGATGTTCATCGGATCGCTCGAGAGGTTCTCGTTGGTGTTGAGCTGACGGTAGAGCGGCGCGGCACGACGGGGTACGCGCAGCGGGCCGGAGAGCACGCCTTCGGTACGGCAGCCGCGCTCGATACCTTCGCGCATGGTGTTCCAGATCTTGCCGAACTTCTTGTAGATCTCTTCCGGAGTGTTGAAGCACTTCTCGTTTTCCATCATCAGAGCAGAGATGGAGAGACCGGTCTGGCTGCAATGGGCAACCAGCTCGGCGGCGCTCTTGAACGGATAGCGTACGGACATGTCGCCGCTGTCAGCCTTGCCGAAGTTCTCTTCGTCAACGATGAAACCACCACCGATGGAGTAGTAGGTCTTGCTGTAAACCACTTCATCTTCAATCAGGGCGGTCAGCTTCATGCCATTTTCGTGCAGCGGCAGGGCTTCGTCGTGGAATACCATGGCGTCTCGCGGGAAGCTGACGGTGTGGCAGTGCAGGCCGATCGGCAGGCGCTCGGTCTGTTCAACACGGGAGATAAACTCGGGGATGGCATCGATATCGACATTTTCCGGCAGGTTGCCAGCCAGGCCCATGATGATGGCAGTGTCGGTATGGTGGCCTTTGCCAGTCCAGGAGAGGGAGCCGTAGACATCGACATTGATGCGGGTGATATCGCGGATCTTGCCGCCCGCGCGCAGCTCGTCAACAAACTGTTTGGCCGCTTTCATCGGGCCAACAGTGTGGGAAGAAGAGGGGCCTACACCGATTTTGAAGATATCAAAAACGCTGATCATGTCACTATTACCTCAGGGTAGAAGGGGGCGGCATGCCCACTCACAGAAATTTGGGAGATCCATGGAGCGCGCTTGTCAGCGCAGGTCACAGAACCAGATAACCGTAGTGTAACGGCTCCAGACCTAAAAAAAGTTGAAATAGATCTATTTTTGTTGAATCTGAGGCGCGAGTATAAAATTTATTTTTGTGCTTATCCATTTTGTTAAGCGTTTGCCCATAAAAATACCCGGCGATGCCGGGCATTTCGGAATCAAATGGATTCATTTTCCGTTTTTTAACATTCGGTAATGTTAACGGCGAGGCCGCCACGGGCCGTCTCCTTGTATTTGGTCTTCATGTCGTTGCCGGTCTCCCACATGGTCTTGATCACCTTGTCCAGCGATACCTTGTGTTCGCCGGTGCCGCGCAGGGCGAGGCGGGCGGCATTGATCGCTTTCACTGCGCCCATAGCGTTGCGCTCGATGCAGGGCACCTGCACCAGTCCGCCGATGGGATCGCAGGTGAGGCCGAGATTGTGCTCCATGCCTATTTCGGCGGCGTTCTCCACCATGGCCGGGCTGCCCCCCAAGAGTTCGGTCAGCGCCCCGGCGGCCATGGAGCAGGCGACACCCACTTCCCCCTGACAACCCACTTCGGCGCCGGAGAGGGAGGCGTTCTTCTTATATAAGATGCCGATGGCAGCCGCGGTGAGGAAGTAGCGGATCAGCGTCTCGTCATCCACCTTGTGAACAAAGCGATCGTAGTAGTGCAGCACGGCGGGGATGATGCCCGCAGCGCCATTGGTGGGGGCGGTCACCACCCGGCCACCGGCGGCGTTCTCTTCATTGACGGCCAGCGCAAAGAGATCGACCCACTCCATCACCATCAGCGGATCCTTGTTGAAGTTGGTCTCGCAGCTTAGCTGGCGGAACAGCCCCGGGGCGCGGCGCCGAACCTTGAGGCCGCCCGGCAGCACCCCTTCGCTTTTGCAGCCTCGCTCGACGCAGCCCTGCATCGCCTGCCAGATCTTGCGCAGCCCCGCTTTTATCTGCTCATCGCTGCGAAATACCCGCTCATTGGCGAGGATAAGTCCCGAGATGGAGAGGCCGCTCTCCTGACAGTGGGCCAGCAGTTGGGCGCCGCTGTCGAACGGGTAGGGGACAGGATGTTCGGCATCGGACTTGGCGGCCTCTTCTTTAGCGGTGGCAAAGTGGCTCTCTTCAATGATGAAGCCGCCACCGATGGAGTAGTAGGTCTGGCTGAAGCGCAGGTTTTCCTCTTTATCAAAGGCGCGCAGAGTCATGCCATTGGTGTGGGCCGGCAGGGTTTTGCGGCGGTTGAAGATGATGGCACCGGTGCGGGGAAAATGGCTTGGTTGCTCGCCTGCCAACTGCAGGCTCTGCTCATTTTCCACTTGAGCCAGAATGGCGGGAATCGCATCGATATCGACCGATTCCGGTTCAAAGCCCGATAACCCAAGAATGATTGCCTTGCCGGTACCGTGCCCTTTGCCGGTCTGGCCCAGCGAGCCGTAACACTCCACTTCGACCCGCGTGACCAGTGGCAGATGGCCTTGCAGCTTGAGCTGCTGGACGAAGGCGTAAGAGGCACGCATGGGGCCGACAGTATGGGAAGAGGAGGGGCCAATTCCGATGGAAAACAGGTCAAACACGCTGATCATGACATCAATCCGGTGATGGTTTATGTCTGTTTATTCTAGGATTTTTGCCGTGGATGGAAAGCGGGGATGTGCGGTGCTGTGACATGGACACAGATAATAGGGCTGGGGGTTGCCCAAGAAGGTTGAAGGGGCTGATCCCCTTCAACCGGCCTGATCAGTCGAGAAATTCGCACAGATAAGCTGTGGGGGTTTTCACTTCCAGTTTGAAGGAGGAGTGACCGGCCACCAGGAAGGATTCACCCTGGCTGTAGGTGTGCCACTCATCTTCATCAGCCAGCTGGATGGTGAGGGCGCCCTTGATCACTGTCATCCGTTCGGGGGCGGCAGTGTTGAACAGGTAGTCACCGGCGTTCATCACCCCGACGGTTGATTTCTCGCCTTTTTGTTCGAAACCGATGGATTTTACATTTCCGTCGAAATACTCGTTAACTTTCAGCATCTTTACATCCCTGTGTGTACGTTTGTGCAGCCAAACTAGCACAATCTTTTGCCAGTTGTCATGGGGGATGAGGTAAAAATAGCCGAGACCGCTTTGAATCTTCACTTTTTCGCAAACTTATTAATAGCCAAGGTTAATGATTTGCTGATTTAAAACAGCAATTAAATGTGAGATAACACGCGCAAACAGGGGAATGGGCAGCCGCTCATTCCCCTGTTTGGTTAATTGCACTGGGAAAAGTGTGAATTTTGCTACATAAAGGAACATATTGTGTTAACTAAAGGACTCATTAAAAACATCGGCTTCCAGGTTGTGGTCGCCATGGTACTGGGCGCAGTGGTCGGCGCGTTCATGGGTGAACAAGCCACCGTGTTTGCACCGCTCGGTACCCTGTTTATCCAGCTGATCAAGATGCTAGTGATCCCGCTGGTGGCGGTAGCCATCCTCTCCGGCGCCGCCAATCTGGGCGCCAGCCCGGCGGCGGGCAAGATCGGTGCAGCGACGCTGGCCTTCTTTCTCGTGACCTCCGCGTTGGCCGTGTTGCTGGCACTGGTGATGGGGCAGATCTTCAAACCGGGTGTCGGGGTCGATTTCGCTTCCGTTGCCTCTATGTTTGGTGGTGACTATGCCGATAAAGGGGCGTTGCCGGATGCAGTCGCCACCCTGCTTGGCATGATCCCCACCAACGTCTTCAACTCCCTCAACGAGGCTAACATCCTGCAGATCCTGGTGTTCTGCATGTTCCTCGGCATTGCGCTGGCCAAACAGCCGCGCGAGCGGGCCAAGCCACTGGTCGATGGGCTCAATACCCTGGTGGATGCCTTCGTCTGGATGATCAACAAGGTGATGATCATCGCTCCGCTCGGGGTGTTCGGTCTGATGGCGGAAGCCATCGGTACCTATGGCTTCGACGTGCTGACCTTGGTGCTCAAGCTATTCGTGGTTTATGTGGCTGCCATCCTTATCTTCGGCTTTGTGGTCTACCCGCTGCTGGTGATGATGTTCTCCAACACGCCGGTAATGAAGTACCTCTCTGCCATGAAGAAGCCGCAGATCGTGGCCTTCTCCACCGCCTCTTCCATGGCGACCCTGCCGGTCAATATGGAGACCTGCGAGCATGATCTGAAAGTGACCAACGCGACCGCCTCCTTCGTGTTGCCGCTGGGTGCCACTATCAACATGAGCGGCAACGCCATCTATTACGGTCTGGTCGCCATCTTCTTCGCGCAGGTTTACAACATCGATCTGAGCATCGGCGCCTGGGCGGCCATCATTGTGACCTCCACTCTGGGGGCGATCGGTCAGGCTGGTGTGCCGGGCCCAAGCTTCCTGGTGGTTGCCGTGCTGCTGGCGGCCGGGATCCCCATTGAAGGGTTGCCGCTGCTGTTCGCGCTGGATCGTCTGTTCGACATGATCCGCACCTCCCTCAATATTACCGGCGATGCGGCCTGTGCTGTCATTGTTGACCGCTTCAGCCCGGAATATGACCCACAGCGCTGGAACAAGGCATAACTGCTTTGAGCTGGGCTGAGATATAACAGCCTTAAGCTGACACTGCGTAACGCGAGCCCCTGCCATGATGGCGGGGGCTTTTTTATATTTGCCGGACAAGTATCAGAGCAAAGGTGTGCACAAGAGATTGCTGACGGATGTAGCTGTGTTGAATGGAGAGCACGGGAGGGAAAACATCAGTTGTGGGCATGGGCCGTATGGCGTCAACCGGCCTGTTGTAGATGCCGGGGGAGGGGATTGTCAAACGGCGGGTAACAAAAAGGGGAGCCTTGCTCCCCTCAGATATGATCTGCTGCTGGTTCTACTCCATCAGGCCATATGGTTAAACCATCCTGGTTACACCCTTGTGGCGAAAGAAACAGCGTCAACGTGATGAAATCATATCTATGTTGACCATCTCGGCATTATTACTGAAAAGCGCCAGTTGGTGGCGATTAAACAGACATGGCAAAGAGGGTCGGTCCGGATTGATGCCTCTCTATCCGGCTCAGAACTGTGACAGTGAGGGCAGAGAGACAGCAACCAGGGTGAAAAACACCGTGAAAACGGCAGTAACGACAAACTCTTTCATTTTTCTCTCCCTAAGTTGTTGGTTGATGTAGTCAAGATACCATAACAAGGGGGTAAAACAAGGTGTAAGTTGATAAAATAGCTGCTTTATGTGTGTGGTTGGTTGAGATGGCTATTTTTGTCATACTGAGCTGATTTTATCACCTGCTATGGCATGTTAGGCATTCAAGATTCTGTTTTTATGGTTATTTCATTTAAATTCAATTAGTTGGTGAGCTGTTGGCTGGTTTGGTGAAGGGTTTTGTATGGAGCTTAAGTGGCGTTTTATAAGTTTTCACCCTCGTAATAGTGTCATTGAGGCCATAAAAAGTGCGCAAGGCAATGATTTGACGATTCCTGACGTAGATAGCCCATCCAAAAGAAGTTTATGGAGAGAGTCTGGTTGCCAACCCTTGTCACACCATCACTTTATCAGGCCGATGTCTCCGCATTTTTACAGCAACACTTCGCTTTACAGGGGGGAGAACCATGGATTGGGGGGATACGGATTGGCAGCTGGCTGTTTTATCACCACCAATTTCCCCGTTGGCCTAGGAGTAGACATGGCCGCAGCAAGAGTGAGGTGCGCAATAGGCCAGAGGCGTATTCTCTGGCTGGGCTGGGCTGGGCTGGGCAGGGCAGGGCAGGAGCATGGTTGGGGAAGATATCTGAATACCTTCTACAAGATTGAGATATAAAAAGCGGCGTATGACGAGGAGGCTGAACAAGTTCGTTTCAGGGTCGACAGAGCACAGGTCAACGCAATCCGGTTCGCAGTGATAAAACATCCACGACAATACCGGAACTCTGTTCGTAGGCTGAAGCCGGTTGCTGTGAGGAGAGGAAGGCTGGTGATCTGTCAGATGGCGCAAGGGTTGGTAATCAGGCAACCCGTATGGTGAGGGGCACACAGCGTGCCGATGCACCCGTTTTTGTAAGATATTAAAAAACCCTCCGATGGAGGGTTTTTGTCATCAACAGCCGGTAAAAAGCCGCGTGGCTTAGAACAGGGTGGTGGAGAGGTTGTACAGCTCCTGATCGAACGGACGCTTCATGTTCTCGATGCAGTCGATGATGTCGTGGTGTACCAGCTCGTTGCGCTGGATACCGACGCAGCGACCACCGTGACCAGCCAGCAGCTGCTCTACGGCGTAAGCACCCATACGGCTGGACATGATGCGGTCACGGGCAGTCGGGGCACCGCCACGCTGGATGTGGCCCAGGATGGTGGCGCGGGTTTCACGACCGGTCAGGGCTTCGATGTCTTTAGCCAGTGCGTTCACGTCGGTAACGTGCTCGCAGATGGTGATGATGGCGTGCTTCTTGCCCTTGGCTTCGCCTTCCTTGATCTGCTTGAGCAGCTTCTCTTTGTCGAAGGCTACTTCCGGCACGATCACATACTCGGCACCACCGGCAACGGCGGCAGACATGGCCAGATCGCCACAGTGGCGGCCCATGATCTCGACCACGGAGATACGGTGGTGGGAGCTGCAGGTGTCACGCAGACGGTCGATGGCGTCAACCACCACGTTCAGAGCGGTATCAAAACCGATGGTGAAGTCGGTACCGGCGATATCGTTGTCGATGGTGCCCGGCAGGCCGATGCAGGGGAAACCCTCTTCGGTCAGCTTCTTGGCACCCATGTAGGAGCCGTCACCACCGATGACGACCAGCGCATCGATACCGTGCTTTTTCAGGTTTTCGATTGCTTCGGCGCGCACTGCGGGGTCTTTGAAGGCAGGGAAACGGGCGGAGCCGAGGAAAGTACCACCACGGTTCACCACGTCGGAGACGCTGTGACGCTCCAGCTTGACGATGCGATCCTGGTGCAGACCGAGGTAGCCATCATAAATACCGTAAACTTCCAGGCCATGATGCAAACCGGCGCGAACCACGGCGCGAATGGCTGCGTTCATACCGGGTGCGTCGCCACCACTGGTCAAAACACCAATACGTTTGATTTGTTTGGTCATGAGTGCCTCTGGATCTGAGTTGTCAAATACGAATGTTTAAACAGACAAGCCACTTTTACTATATCGGCTTTCATATGGGATGCGGGGGCCACCATAGGAAAAGCGATACAAGAGAGGGGACGAGCCCCTCTCTTTGCCGTCATCAGCGATTACTTGGCAGCGCCAGCGATGATCTGGGAGAAGTCGTCCACTTTCAGGGACGCACCACCGACCAGGCCACCGTCGATGTCCGGCTGACCGAACAGGTCGGCTGCAGTGGCGCCAGTGACGGAACCGCCGTACAGGATCTGTACTTTGGCAGCAACAGCGGCATCAAAACCGGCCAGGTACTGACGGATGTGAGCGTGAACGGACTGAGCGATCTCCGGAGTGGCAGTCTTGCCAGTACCGATGGCCCATACCGGCTCGTAAGCGATAACGGCGTTGTTGAAGGAGGCGATGCCGCAACGGTCGATAACGGCTTTCAGCTGGGTCTCAACCACGCTTTTGGTCACGCCGGCTTCGAACTGCTCCAGAGTTTCACCGATGCACAGAACCGGCACCAGGCCGCCTTTCTGGATCGCTTCGTACTTGGCAGCAACCACGTCGTCAGTCTCTGCGTGCAGGGTACGACGCTCGCTGTGGCCGACCAGAGAGTAGGTGCAACCAAAGGCTTTCAGCATGGAGGGGGCGTTTTCGCCGGTGAAGGCACCAGACTCGTGAACGTCAGCGTTCTGGGCACCGTAGGCAATTTTGCTGCCAGCGGTCAGTTGTTCAACCAGACCCAAAAAGATAACCGGCGGGCAGACGGCGACTTGCACAGAAGGATGAGCGGCAGCAGCCGGGGTCAATCCTTTGATCAGAGCTTCTACAGAAGCTTTGGTGCCGTTCAGTTTCCAGTTACCCATTACCAGGTGCTGTCTCATCTTGTATATCTCCTAGGCATTTGATTGCGCGACATTATATGAATTGAACCGAGCCCAAGATAGCTGACCCGGCGGCAAATGACGTAATTTTTTTTCGCTTTCCTGATCCAAATCAGGAATGAAACGCTTGATCGCTCATTCGTTAACCTGCCCCCGCAAGCGAGCCCACCATACCCCAATCCATTCGTGGATGGCAGCTTCGGAATACATCAGATAACGCCCTTTGGGTAAATAACTGTAGAGGGGCTGGGGTACCTGGCTCTGCTTGGCGGTGTAGTCGGTGGGGGCCGGCACGGCGTTTAGCCCCTGACCCTGATAGAGGGCCATGGCACGTGGCAAATGAGTGGCCGAACTGACCAGCGCCACCTCTTTTCCCTTGAGGTGGCGGCTGATACTGACCGCCTCATCATGAGTGTCTTTGTTGTTTTCAAACAACGTCATCCGCGAACGGGGAATGCCGAGGCTCTCGGCCATCCGGGCATTGACCTCGGCATTGGAGAGGGTATCCCCCGATACATAGCCGGAGAAAACTAGCTCGGCGTCGGGATAGGCCTGGGCAAGACGCACCCCTTCGAGAGTCCGTGCCAGCGAGATATTGTTCTGCCAACTACGCATCGGTACCGCCGGATCGCTGACATGACCGTTGCCGAGCACCACGATGGCGTCGATGTTGGGATGCTGGCTCACCTCGAACGGCGGGAAGGTCTGCTCCAGGCCGCGGGCCAGTTCATAGCTCACCGGTCGCATCCCCATCAGCGCCACAATGAGCAGCGAGAGAGTGGCCAGCAGTTTGCCGGTTTTCTGAAAACGGGTGAACCAGAGCAGCAGCAGGGCGACCAGCAGCAGGGAGAGGGAGAAGGGGAGCGGCATCAACAGCTGACCCAGCCACTTTTTGAGCACAAACACGACAGACACTTCCTTGAGTTTTCAGCAAATTCGGGATGTGACAGAATACCTCTCTTTTTTGGGATGGCCACAACCCTGTGGCGCTAATGTTGAGTTTCTCCTTGAAGCACGATCAGAGTTTTGACGGGCGCGCCGACAAGTTCGCCCGCAACATTTACGACTCCACCAAGGGGCGCATCCGCACCACCATTGTCTGGAGCGACATCGAAGCCTGCCTGGCCCGCCTTGGCAACCGACCGCTGCGCATCCTCGATGCGGGGGGCGGTTTTGGCTATTTTGCCCAGAAGCTGGCGGCCATGGGCCATCAGGTGGAGCTGTGCGATCTGTCAGCAGAAATGCTGGAACTGGCCCGCAGCCAGATCGCCGAGAAGGGGCTGGAAGACAAAATCCGTCTCATCCATTGCCCCATTCAGGATCTGAAGCAACACGTGACCGGTACCTTTGATCTGGTGCTTTGCCATGCGGTGCTGGAGTGGCTCGCCGAGCCGCGCCAGACCTTGCTGGGTCTGTTCCCTTTCGTCAATGCCGGGGGCATACTGTCGCTGCTTTTCTACAACCGTCATGGCCTGCTGTTCCAGAGCCTGGTGGTGGGCAATTTTGACTATGTGCGCCTTGGCCTTCGCAAGAAGCGCCAGACAGCGCTCACGCCCACCAATCCCCAACTGCCGGAGCAGGTCTATGACTGGATTGGTCGCGGGGGGCTGCGCATCATCGGCAAGACCGGGGTGCGGGTGATCCACGACTATATGCGTCACAAGCAGGATCAGGTGGAGAAGTTCGACGATCTGCTGGCCATGGAGCAGCAATATTGCCGTCAGGAGCCTTTTGTCGCCCTCGGTCGCTATATCCATGTGATGGCCCAGAAGCCGGCCAGCTGATTGCTCGCGGTTCACTTCGATGTGAACCATGTTTTCGATGCTACCGGATGTAGCCGCGCGCACGATTTTGCGCCCAATACAACAACGAGATGACAACATCATGATGAGTACATCCCGTACCCTGCCAGAGCGTTCTTTGCCGGAGCTAGTAGGGTGGGTCAGGCAGGAGGGGTTGGCGTTGAGCCTGCCGACCGACCGGCTGGCCTTTCTGATTGCAATCAAGACGCTATCCGAAGATGAGTCGGACCTGTCGGAAGCGGCGCTGCACGACGCCTTCGGCTATGTCAGCAGCGCTTTCGGCCAGATGGACGAGACCCTTACCGGTCGCGCCAACAACGCCATCAACGATCTTATTCGCCAGCAGCTGCTGTCGCGCTTCAACACCGACATGGTGGCGGGGGAGAGTCTCTACCGCCTGTCGCGCCTGGGTGTGAGCATCGTCGACTTCTTTATGGATCAGCGTCAGGTTGACTCCATCAAGCTCTCCATTCTGCTCGAACACCTGGCTGCCGAGCTCGACACAGCCCGCAAGGCGGCGCTTGAAACCAACACCCGCGAGCAGTGGGATGCCGAGGTGCTGCCGCGCCTCACCTTCTCGCTGGAAGAGACCCTGGGACGTATCGATCTCACCCAGCGCGCCATGGATGAGCAGCAGAATCAGGTCAAAAGCGAAATCGCGGCCCTGCTGACCCAGAACTGGGTCGATGCCATTCACAGCTGCGAAAAGCTGCTGCACGAGACCGGCCAGACCCTGCGCGAGCTGCAAGATACCCTGGACGCTGCCGGCCACCGCTTGCAGGCGGGGCTGCTCAACATTCAGGAAGCGGCGCAGGGGCGCGACGATCTGTTCCACGTCGAGGAGCTGACTCACGCCTTGCAGGGGCGTCTTGACGTCATCACCAGCTGGGGTCAGCAGTGCATCGAGCTCTGGTCCCGCTACGACAGGCACGTCCACAAATTTATCCGCAACGCTATCGACATGGACAAGAACCGCGCCTTCAGCCAGCGGCTGCGCGAGTCCATCCGCAATTTCGAGCAGCACAACTGGCAGCTGCGGGTGGCCGAAGAGCCCCGTCTGCTGGAGCTGCGCGACGAAACCATCGCCATCCACGACGAGGAGGTGACCGGTGAGGTGCCCCTCGAGATGGAGTACGTCGAGATGGTGGATATCAACCAGGAGCTGGCCGAGCGGATCGAGCGCTATCTGGCCCGCTACCCCGAGCAGGGGCAGCAGCTGGACTTGGCCGATGTGCTGCGGGAATATCTGCTGGACTACCCGGCCCATGCCCACTTCGATGTGGCGCGTCTTCTGATCGACCAGGCCGTGCGCCTGGGCCATGCCAGCGGCGAGCGCGAACTGCATCGCCAACCCGCATGGAAACCCATTAACCAAGCTGGATCCAAGGTTCAGGCCTATGTCATTGATCAATTCTGAGTTTCCCTTGCCGCTGCGCCTCGCAGAGGCGATTGCCAACCCCTTGTTTCCGCGCATCGACACCGCCTTGCGCTCCGGTCGCCACATCAGTGCCGACGAGTTCGAGCAGCATTCGGCGCTGGTTGAATATCACAGCGAGCTGGAGATCTTCTACGGCCGCTATCAGGTGGAGCTGATCAAGGCGCCGGAAGGCTTCTTCTACCTGCGCCCGCGCCCGAGCTCGGACATTGGCACCACTGTGCTCTCCGAGCTCGATATGCTGGTGGGTAAGGTGCTCTGTTACCTCTACCTGAGCCCGGATCGTCTGGCTTCGGAAGGGGTATTCGCCATGGCCGAGCTGCAAGAAGAGGTGCTGAGCCTCGCTGACGAGAAGCAACTGCTGCGGATGGTCAACAGCCGCTCCGGCGGTACCGATCTCGACAAGAAGAAGTTGCTTGAAAAGATCCGTACCTCCATGCGTCGCCTGCGCCGCCTTGGCATGATCACCGCCCTTGGCAACGGGGATAAATTCCGGGTCAACGAATCGGTGTTCCGTTTCGCCGCAGACGTGCGCTCCGATGAAGATCCGCGCGCCGTTCAGCTGCGGATGATCCAGGAGGGTGAAGCCATCTTCCACGACGACGAAATGCCGAGCAGCGACTCACTCTTTGATGACATCGAGGCGGATCTCGATGAAGAACAACTGGATCTGGAGGTATAACCGGTGCGAGGCAAGTTCAAATCACTGACCATGGTCAACTGGAACGGCTTCTTTGCCCGGACCTTCGATCTCGACCAGCTGGTCACCACCCTTTCCGGCGGCAACGGCGCGGGCAAGTCCACTACCATGGCGGCCTTTATCGCGGCGCTCATCCCCGACCAGTCACTGCTTCACTTCCGCAACACCACGGAAGCGGGCTCCAGCAGCGCCTCCCGTGACAAGGGGCTCTACGGCAAGCTGCAGCGTGGCCACTGCTACTCCCTGTTGGAAGTGATGAACAGCCGCGAACAGCGGATCTGGGTCGGCGTCCATCTCGAACAGGTGGCCAACCGTGACAACAAGGTCAACATCACCCCGTTCGCGCTGGTGGATGTGCCGGAGAATCTGGCACCGACCGATCTGCTGCTGGAGAAGCTCGATGGTGGCAAGGGGCGGGTACGCGCCTTTACCGACCTGAAAGGGGCGGCCGCCGAGCTGGGGGCGCTGAAAGTCGCCAAATTCAATACGGTGACCGACTATCACAACTTCATGTTCGAGTTCGGCATCACCCCGAAGAAGCTGCGTGATCAAAAAGATCGCGGCAAGTTCTATCGCCTGATCGAAGCCTCCCTCTACGGCGGCATCTCCTCGTCCATCAGCCGCTCCCTGCGCGAATACCTGCTGCCGGAGAACTCCGGGGTGCGCAAGGCGTTTGCAGACATGGAGGCGGCCATCTATGAAAACCGCCGCACGCTGGAAGCGATCAAGGAGACCCAGGGTCAGCGGGATCTGTTCAAGAACCTGATCACCGAGACCACCCACTATGTGGCCGCCGACTATGTGCGCAACGCCGCCGAGAAGAGCCGTCTCTCCGAGCTGGCCCTCAAGGCGCGTCAGGAGCTGGCCGACAAGCGCCGCATTCTGGCCGAAGAGAAACAGCGCGCCATCTATCTGGCCGACGAGGTGGAGCAGCTCACCAACCGCGAGAAACTGCTGACCGACGAGCTGGAGTCTGCCTCCGAGCACCTGGCCAAGGTGATGGCCGCAGTCAGCTTGCAGAAGAAGATCGAGATGTACCGCGCCGATCTGGCGGATCTCTCTGACAAACTCGAACAGCAGCAGGCGGTGGTGGAGGAGATCCACGGCCAGCTGCTGGAAGTGGAAGAGCGCAAGGAGCTGGCACAGGCAGAAGTAGACAGCCTCAAGACCCAGCTGGCCGACTACCAGCAGGCGCTAGATATCCAGCAGACCCGCGCCATCCAGTACCGTCAGGCGGTGCAGGCGCTGGAAGCTGCCCGCGAGCAGTGCGAGCTGCCGGGGCTGACCGCCGAACAGGCGAGCGACACCCTGCATCAGTTCCGCGCAGCCGAGCAGAGCCTCACCAGCCGAGTGCTGGGGGCCGAGCAGCAATTGGCGCTGGCCAAGGCGGCGGTGGCTGAGCACGAAGCGGCGCTGGCGCTGCTGCTCAGCATTGCTCCGGAAACAGTGCGCGAGGCAGCCTGGCCCACCGCGCAGGCGCTGCTCAAGCGTCATATCGAAGACAAGGCCCGCATTGCCCAAGGGCAGGGGCTGCGCGCCGCGCTGGTTCGCCTCGAGAAAGAGAGCGAAAGCCAGAAGAGTCTCTTCAAGCTGCGCGACGAGCTGCAGCAGGCCTCTGGCCAGCTGATTGCCAGCAGCGATGAGTTGGAGATCTTCCTCGAAGCCCAGCGCACCCGTCAGGAGGAGCTCTCCGAGCAGCAGGCCGAGGTGAACCAGCGCCGCGCCAGCCTCGAGCATCAGGGCACCCAGCTGGGTCGCGATATCAGCGATCTCACCAAGCTGGCGCCGCGCTGGCTGAAATCGTTCGAGAAGCTCGAGCAGCTGCGCGAGCAGAGCGCTCTGCCGCTGACTACCGCCGAAGAGCTTTCGGCCGGTATGCAGACAGTGCTCGACAAGGAGCGCGAGTTCGAGCAGGAGAGCAACCGCATCGCGGCGCAGAAACAGGCGCTGGAGCTGCAAATTCGCAACCTGCAGCTGGGGGCTGGCGAGGCGGATCCCCGTCTTGCCCGCATCGCCGAGCAGGTGGGGGGCGTGCTGCTCTCCGATGTCTATGACGACATCTCCATCGACGATGCCCCTTACTACTCCGCGCTCTATGGCCCGGCTCGCAGCGCTTTGGTAGTGCTCGACCTTGAAGGCGCCATCGAGCGGCTGAAAAAGCTGGAAGATTGCCCGGAGGATATCTACCTCATTCAGGGCAACCCCGACTCCTTTGACGAGGATCTGGTGGAAGCGGACGAGCTGGGGGACGCCGTGCTGGTGCGCACCAGCAAGCGTCAGGTGCGCTTCTCCCGCTACCCCGAGCTGCCGCTGTTTGGTCGCGCCGCCCGGGAAAAACGGATCGAGCAGCTCGACCTTGAGCGCGAAGGGCTCATCGAGGGGTACGCCAAGGCCGCTTTCGAGCAGCAGAAGTACCATCGTCTCTACGGTCACTTCCGCGACTTTATCGGTCAGCATCTGGATATCGCCTTCCGCCCCGACCCGGAAGCCGAAGTGCAGGCCAAGCAGGCCGAACTGCGCGCGCTGCAAGGTGCCATCGGTGAGTGCGACAAGCAGCTGGCCGAGGCCAAAGCTGCCGCCGCCCAGCTGACCCGCCATATCCAGCTGGTGCAGGGGATGCTGCCGTTTGCCCACCTGTTTGCCGAGACAGAGCTGGCGGCTCGCCTCGAGGCGGCACACGCCGATGTGGAGGCGCTTAAAACAGCCGAAGCCTTTATCGCCAAACACGGCAAGTCGCTGGAGAAGCTGGAAACCATGGTGCAGGTGCTGCGTCAGGATCCGCAGGATCTGGCCGCGCTGCAGGCAGCTTACGATGAGGTGAGCGACCTGCTGGCCGAGCAGAAGCGCCGTTGCTACGCCCTCGATCAGCTGGTGGCCCGTCTGCCGCACTTTGCCTATCAGGATGCACAAGACCTGCTGGGCAAGGCCTCTGAAATGAGCGAGCGACTCAAAGAGAAGCTCAAGGCGGCCGAGCTGGCGGCCCGCACCGCTGGCGAGCAGCACAAGCAGATTGCCCAGCGCCACACCGAGGCGCTGCAACTGCGCACCGCGCTGAACTCCAGCGTCGAGGCCAAGCGTCAGACCCTGACCGAGTTTGAGCAGGAGCTGGCGGCCATGGGGCTGACCCTCTCTGACGATATGGAAGAGAAGGCGCGCGCCCACAAGAAAGAGATTGAAGAGCTGCTGATCCGCACCCGTTCCCGTCGCACCAGCGCCGAGGCCCAGTTGCAGGTCACCAAGCGGGAGATCGAATCCCTCGGTGGTCGTCTCAAGCTGGAAGGCAAGGATTACTACAGCGCCCGTAAATCTCTGGTGGGTCACAAGGCGAGTTGGTCGCGGGTGGTGCGGCTGGCGCGGGAGACCGACGTCGAGAAGCGCCTCAACAAGCGCGAGCTGGCGTATCTGGACAGCGACGAGCTGCGCTCCATGTCGGACAAGGCCCTCGGCGCCCTGCGGGTGGCGGTGGCCCACGACGAGGCTCTGCGCGATGCGCTGCGTCTTTCCGAGGGCAACCGCAGCACCGAGCAGAAGGTCGCCTTCTACGTGCAGGTCTATCGTTACCTCAAGGATCGCATCCGCAACGACATCATCCGCTCCGATGACCCGGTGGAAGCGATCGAGGAGATGGAGATCGAGCTGGCCCGTCTGGCTGACGAGCTCAAGCAGCGGGAAACCCATCTGTCGCTCTCCTCCCACGAGGTGGCGGCCAAGATCACCAACATCATCCGCCGCGAGCAGAACCGCATCCGGGTGCTCAACCAGGGCTTGCAGAACATCGCCTTCGGTCTGGTGCGCGGGGTGCGCCTCAACGTCAATATCCGCGAGGCCCATACCCGTCTGCTGACGGCGCTGGCCGATCAAACCGCCATGCACAACGATCTGTTCGCCGACAAGGAGCTCAGCTTCTCCGAGGCGATGGCCAAGCTGTTCCAGCGCCTGAACCCGCAGATCGAACAGGGGGATCGCAGCTATCAGGTGATGGGCGACGTGCTGCTCGACTATCGCAACTATCTGGAGCTGGAGATCGAGGTGCAGCGCGGCGCCGATGGCTGGCTGCGTGCCGAGAGCGGTGCGCTCTCCACCGGTGAGGCGATCGGTACCGGTCAGGCCATCCTCTTGATGGTGCTGATCAGCTGGGAGGAGGAGTCCCGCCGTCTGCGCGGCAAGGATATCGCCCCGTGCCGTCTGTTGTTCCTCGACGAAGCGGCCCGTCTGGATGGCAAATCCATCGCCACCCTGTTCGAGCTGTGCGAGCGGCAGGATATGCAGCTGCTTATCGCTGCGCCCGAGAACATCAGTCCCGAGAAGGGCACCACCTACAAGCTCATCCGCAAGGTGCAGGGCAAGCACGAACACGTGCATGTGGTGGGTCTGCGGGGCTTCGGCTTCGCCGACGACAAGCTGATTGCCTGAGAAGTCTCTGGCCCATCCCGACACGGGATGACCGGTAACTAGTTGAAAGGGAGGCATTTGCCTCCCTTTTTACATGGAAGATATGGCAAAGTAGCCGCACCGTCGCTGCTGCTTGGCAACAAGGCGAGTAACATGGTGAGTGCCTTGGAGCTATGGCAAGGTGAGAGCTCCCGCCTGCAAGTGTGTCGCCAGCGTCACCGGCTGAATCGAAGAGTAAAAAGTGCGCATAGCGAAAAGAAGAAGAGAGGAGAGGGGAAAGGTGCAACATATCCAGAAAGGGCTGCTGTTATCTCTTTGCCTGCTGCTGGCGGCCTGTAGCAGCCGTTATGACGAGCGTCACGGCGGCAGCTGGCGCGGCTATAGCGAGACCGGTTACGCCAGCTATTATGCCGACCGTTATCATGGCAAAAAGACCGCCAGCGGCGAGATCTATCGCAACAACCTCAATAGCGCCGCCCATATGGAATTGCCCTTTGGTTCCATGGTGCGGGTCACCAACCTCGCCAACGGCAAGAGCGTAGTGGTCAAGGTCAATGACCGTGGCGCCTTTAAAAGGGGGCGTATTATTGATCTCTCCAAATCGGCTTTTAGCACCATCGGCAATATTCGCGATGGAGTTATCAAGGTAAAGGTTGAGGTTCTTTAATATCGAACAACTGGAAGTGGATAACTTCAGATGATATAAAATCGATAAACCTTCATAAATATTTGCATAACTTGACATTAACTATTTTAATCTGAGGTCATCATATGGAAGTGAGAAAAGTTAGTGTATCTGATGCGCATAATATATTGGCGTTAATGAACCGACTCGACAGTGAAACAACCTTTATGCTCTATGAACCGGGAGAGCGAACTACGACAGAGGTTGAGCAAGCTCAAATATTGGCTTCGTTTGTCGATGCAAACAACAAAGTCATGCTGGTACTGGCAGAGCACGATGAGATTGCAGGCTTTATTGTCGGCATTGGTCAACCAGCAAATCGCAATAAACATGTCTTGTATTGTGTTATCGGTATTCAACAATCTACAACCGGACAGGGATTTGGTAAAAAGTTGTTTTCTGCGCTGGAAGAGTGGGCAACAGCGCGGACTTTTACCCGTATGGAGTTAAATGTCATGTGTCATAATGTCCGAGCTTGTGCTCTTTATCACGCTTGTGGTTTTGAGGTCGAGGGAATAAAGCGAAACTCGATGAAAGTTGATGGTGAATATGTTGATGAATACTTAATGGCTAAGCTGATTTAAGTTATGTCACAATTTAGAGTTTTGATTACCTTTCTTCGTGAAAAATTAGCATGGTATATTACCATGCAACGGTTATTAAAGTGTTTTGTGGCAAATGTTAGTTCATGTTGATTACAGGATGGATAGAGTGAACTCAGAAAGGAAGCGAAATTCAAAAGTAATTCTATTTTTGTGTAATGGGGTTGAAGAGTATGAGGCATCAGTATTTACAGATGCCTTTGGTTGGACGACAACTTATGGCCTTGAGCCCATACAGTTAACTACAGTTGGTTTTCACCAACGAGTTAAATGTGCATGGAATTTTACGATCGAACCGGAATGTCTGTTTGATGAAATAGATATCGAAGAGTTTGATGCCCTAGTAATACCAGGAGGTATGAGCCGTGCAGGCTTTTATAATGATGCGTATGATCCAAGGCTATTGGCATGGATTAAAGATTTTGATGCCAAGGGAAAAGTTGTTGCTTCGGTGTGCGTGGGGGCATTGCCTATTGCCAAAAGTGGTGTGCTAAGTGGTCGCAATGGTACGACTTATCATCTGAGCCAGAAACGGCAACTGCAGATGCAAGAGTATGGTGTACGGGTACTGAATCAACCTATCGTTATCGATGGGAATATTATCACTTCACGTAGCCCGTCCACTGCAATGGACGTTGCGTTTCTTGTCGTGGAGATGCTTACCTCAAAAGCCAATCTGGAGAGAATTAAAGAGGGGATGGGGTTTCTCGAAGATGGTACCTGCTAAATATACGTATTTTTGTTGAAGTAATACAAAATAGCTTGGTGTTTTATATAGGGTGTTCAGGGTAGAGCTTTGTGGCTATCAGTATGTTTTAATCATTTATTTGTTTGTTTGTTTGTTTGTTTGTTTGTTTATTTTTCAATATGGCTTGAGCAGGGGAAGAGATGGATATTGAGCTGATTAATGTGCCGCAAAGTGAATTTGAGCAGGTCTTTACTGCCGTCAAACAGGGAATATTTCCCTATGTTGAGTCGCTCTTTGGCTGGGATGACCAATTTCAACGCGAGCGACTAACCAGCTCCTATCTGCCGCAATGGTTTTCGTGGATCCTGCATGGGGGAGAACGCATAGGTCTGTTATGTAGCAAGCCATATGAGGATGCCCAGCATGTTCATCTGCTGATCATTTTCCCTCGGTATCAGGGGCGGCAGCTTGGCGCTGCCGTGATGGAACGGCTTCATCAGGAGGCTGAGCGTGAGGGCAAATGCCGGGTCACCTTGTCCAGCTTCACAGACAACCATGGGGCGATAAGGTTTTATGAGCGCCTTGGTTACAACGTGGTCGAAGAGGATCAGGCGTTTGTCTCCATGTCCCGGCCGTTGGGCTGTGACCTCGGATTGAAAAAAGTGGTTAATGGAGAGTTGTGATGGCGATTTTGAATATTTTGACGGCTCCCGATCCCAGGTTGAGGATAAAGGCCGAGCGAGTTGAGGATATCGCTGCCATACAGGGGCTGATCGATGACATGCTGGCAACCCTGTATGCGACGGAAAACGGGATTGGTTTGGCCGCTACTCAAGTCGGGCGTAAAGAGGCAGTCGTTATTATCGACTTGTCCGAGAGCAGGGATCAGCCGCTGGTTTTGATTAATCCACAAGTGATAAGCGGTACTGATAAAGTGCTTGGACAAGAGGGCTGTCTCTCCGTGCCGGATTATTACGCGGATGTCGAGCGTTACAGCTCGGTGGTGGTATCTGCACTGGATCGAAAAGGCAATCCGATCACCATCGAGAGCAGCGATTTTTTGGCCATTGTCATGCAGCATGAAATTGATCATCTGGATGGCAACCTGTTCATTGATTACCTGTCACCGCTCAAGCGGCAGATGGCACTCAAACGCGTTAAAAAATCTCTGAAGTCCGCCAGCTAATGTTTGCGGATAGTGGCTGGCCGTTTTAGTTATGTGGGTCGCACTCCCCGTATCAGCCGATGAAGAGCAGCTGCCGGCCGAATATCGCCCCTTTGTGCAGCAGTTGGTCGATGCGGCAGAAGCCCGGGATCATCAGGCCCTTGCCAACCAGATGAAGTACCCCTTCAAGCAGGAGTATCCCATTCCTGCCATCAAAACCCCGGCGGAGATGCTGACCCGTTTTGACGAGGTATTTGATGACGTCATTTTAACAAGCATCGCTACCTCCCGGGTCGGGCAGGATTGGCAGACCATGGGCTGGCGCGGCATCATGCTGGGCAGTGGCGAGGTCTGGATGGATTTTGATGGCAAGGTGATCGGTATCAATCATCAGACGGCGCAGGCCGCCAAATTGAAAGCCGAGCTTATCGCCAGGCAGAAGAGCGGTCTGCATCCCAGTGTGCGAGAGTACAAGAGTCCCGAGCTGATGTGGCAGACCGAGAAATTTACCATCCGCATCGACGAATTGGACGATGGCCACTATCGCTATGCCACCTGGGCCAAGGGCAAGACGCTCGCCGACAAGCCGGATCTGGTGCTGAAAAATGGTACCGTCAGGGTGGAGGGGTCGGGGGGCAATCATACCTATCTCTTCACGAGCGGCCCCTATCGCTACGAGTGTGTCGTCACCGTGCTGGGTGAGCGAGGCGTGCCACCGGGTGAGCTGGTGGTCTATAAAAATGACGTCGAGATAGTGCACCAACCGGTGATCAAGGTGCTGTGACAGCAAATCCACATAAGCAGAGAGATCTAAGAGCGGCCAGGTGCCGCTCTTTTGCTTTCGCTAACTGACAGATGATTCGCTAGCTTTGCGGCACCCTGACCCCTTTATCGAGATAGAGGCTGCTGTAGTGGGCGCGGTGGGTGACAAACATCACCTGATGGCGGCTGCCGTCGGAGAGGATAATAAAATCCCCCGCCTGAGCGGGGCTCTGCAAGGTGATCTCCTGCTCGGGGGCGGTCAGGCGATCGACATCTTCCTTGAAGGTGAGGGTGTAAGAGTACATATGGCGCTCCACTGCTGGCTCATATCAAACACTCCGTTGAAGGTAGTTGCTGGCATGGGCGCGCGCGGTGCCCGATTGGCGCTGTTAGACCAAATATCAGCGATGAGAACGTGCGTGGCTTCAGTCGGGTTGTTCTGCTGAGGTGCGCTTGAGGCGTTTACATCAAGGCCATTGGTATCAAAACGATGGTAAAGGGGCGAAAGGGGGATGAAAAAACCGCCTTTTGGCGGTTTCTCTTATTCGATAGGCCCTACTTCAGGGCCTTCTTCAGCTTCTTGATCTTGCCTTCATGCTTGGCAATTTTCTCAAGACGAGCGGCGATCTTCTTTTTGATCTCTTTCTTGCTTGCTTTGGCCATCGGTGGCGCTCCTTTGCAGTGGGGACACATGAGGTGTCAGTGTGGGTCTTCCCTTTGACGTCCCAGAGTGCCACAGGGCTCCTTTGTGAACCAGCACTCTGTTGCTTTAATAGCCAGCTCGCTATAACTGCAAGGGGCTGAGCCAGCGCAGCAGTTGCTGGCTTACCTGCGGGTTGCCGAGCAGGGCCATATGGCTGGTGCGATAGATGAGCAGGGTATGGATGGGCAGAAAAGCCAGCTGATGGCGCGCTTCGTTGTGCTGACCGAGGGCGCTGCGTAGCGGCACCAGTCCATCGCCAATCAACCGGTCGGCCAGCAGGCTGCGCTTGGTGGCTGTGGTCGCGGCAATGGCATAGCAGTTGACGCCGCCGGGCAAGGGGAGTGGCGCGCGTGGGTCCTGTGAGGGGACTGTGGGGTCGGGTGGGGCAACGGCATCGATCACCTTGCCGTGGCGCAGATCCCTGATGCCAGCACTGCGCAGCCGTGCCAGCCTGACGAAGGGTTCGCTGTAGGCGGTAGCGGGCAGCAACTGCTCCAGCCAGTGTCCGGCGTGTTCGAGCGGTGCGCCGTGGTGTGGCGTGCCAAGAAAGATCAGGTTGGCAAGGCGTGCAGGCCAGCTGAGCCCGGCCTCGCTGGCATGGTGGCAGGCGCTGCGTGCAACCAGCCCCCCCATGCTATAGCCCATTATCGTTATCTCTTTGAGCTCTCCCGGCCAGTGGGCGAGCAGCTGCTCCAGCAACAGGGCAAGTTGCTGCCCGTTTTGTGCGATGGGCAGGCCCGAGTTGTAGCGCAGGTAAAGAGGCAGATAGCCAAGCGCGGCGGCAACTTGCTCCCCGTGATTGACCGGCTTGCTTTGATGCTCGGTCTGCCACTGCAGATCGTTCATGCAGAGGCCATGGATCATCAGCAGCACCCGTCCCTCGCGGGGTAGATCCTTTGGCATCGCTTGCCAATCGAGGGGCTTGCCCTGATAGCGCAGTGTCATGGGGGTGGCGAGGGCATTGTGGTGCTCGACCAGCTTGTCCCCCAATACGCCGTTGAGCGTGGCGATCAGGGCTGCACGTTTCGGGGTTTCGGGGATCTGGTGGGGCGGCGGTGTGGCTGGCAGGCGGCTGAGTAGTTGGTTGATACCGCTGCTTAGGGTGTTGGCGGTGCCATGTACCCCCTTGTAGACCAGTCCGGTGATCCCGGCTGTTTTTCCCTCATCCCGTCCCTTGAGCCCCATACCGCTCAGTACCGCCTGATGTACCGCTTCGGTGATCTCTACCGCGGCGGGCAGCGCCAGAGTCAGCAGGTGCGCCAGCTCGCGGATATCCGAAAGATGCCAGGAAGAGGATGGCGAGGGGTCTGTGGCGTCGGTCATGGCAAGCCCTTGTGGAAGCGGGTATCGCGTTGTCGTGCCGCGAAGAGCGCAACGTATCTCTATATCAAACCAGCTTGCGCCCTTTGTGGCAGGTTTACCAGTAACGGGCCATGCATGGCGGGGCTGATAAGAACCGCTTGCGAAGCCGGTCACGGTAATGACAGGGAAAATCACCTCTACTTTGTCATATGAAGCCACATGGAGAGGTGAGGATGTCGCTCTTTGATGAGGTGCGGGTACAGGATTTGTGTGCAAAGTTGCTCGATAGCCAGAACGAGAAGGGCTGCTCCCTTGAGAGCCGGCATGGCCGCGAGTTGAAGGAGCTGTTGCAGGCAGTGGCCGGGATCAAGCCGGTTGGCCGAGGTGCTCATTATGCGTTGACCGACGCGGGACGGACTTATTTGCTCGGGCAGCTGGCGTTGGTGGCGCCCCTGGAACAGGACAAGGGTGAGCAGCTGCAACGAATGGGAGTGAGTTTGCCTGCGCGGCTCAATCAGGCCTGCTTTTATGCCCTCTGGCATGGGGACAGCAAGCATCCGCGATCAGCCCCCCTTACAGCGCCACAGCTTGCGAACTTGTCGCTAACTCAAGATGAGGTGATCCGCATCCGTACCCTCGAACCGTTCTCGCTGGTCGATCGGCAGGGTCAGCAGCACGATATGACGGCAATGATGGTGCTGCTGGGGGAGTTGGCGTTGCCGGAGCGGACTCTGGGCACGCTGGCGGCCATCGGCTGGCCAGGGGATCTTGTCATTACGGTGGAGAACAAGGGTGTCTTTGTCGACGACCCGCTGCAACCCGGGCAACTGCTGCTCTTTGCCCCCGGTCGCAATACCACCCTGGCCAAGCAGCTGATCCCGCTGCTGCCTGCGGGCGTGCAGTGGGCACATTTTGGCGATCTCGATCAACGGGGTATCGATATTGCCATAGAGTTGGCGCGCGAGCTAAATCGACCGGCCATGCTCTGGCTTCCCTGTGAGCTGCAACCTTATCTGGATCATTACGCCCGTCCGGTACGCACCTTTGCGGCGGGCAGTGGCAAGGTGCCCTGGCGTGTGACGACGCAGGCTGATCAGGTCGATGATTATGGCTCGCCGGCAGGCGTTCCCTGGCTCGATAAACTGATCACAGACGGGACTTGGCTGGAGCAGGAGGTATTGATTCTGGCCCCTCACTGGCGGAGCTGGTCATTGGACGCGATGGGCAATCAGGGGTGAAACGGGGAGCTCGCGCTCCCCGTCATTTCGTGGTCAGCTGCTTACTTGGCGTTGATGGGCCCCTTGGTGCCGGCATCATTATCGACCCAGCCATCTTCACCCTTGATGCGGCGATCCCCCTGAATGGTGTAGATGACCATGCCATCCTTGAACACCAGCGCGCCATCGGATTTCTTGGCGTTGACCTTCTTGTCGTTGACCCACACCTGATCCTTGCCATCGATGCGGATATTGGCCACGGTGGCGCCGGTTTGGGGGAAGGTGGCGATCCAGTTGCCCGCATAGGGGCTGCCGCTGGTTGCCGCGGCCGGAGCATTGCCAACACCGGCAGCTGCGTTCTCAGCCTTGGTTTTGTTGATATCGCAGCCATTGAGCTCGCTCACCTGAGTGCAGCCCGAACGCTCCAGCTTCTGCTCATAGCTCAGATTCAGACCGCCCTCCGCAGCCGGGGCGGCCGCGCCAAATCCCGCCTTGGCATTTTCCGCTTTGGTTTTGTGAATGTCACAGCCCTGCGCCTCGGTGACCTGGGTACAACCGGATCGCTCCAGTTGCTCGGCATATTTGGCACTGATGGCGTGGGCAGGGGCGATCCCGAGCAGGGTCAGGGTGATGAGCAGAGCAGCATTCCTGGACATAGATAATCCCTCAAAGATGTAAGTCATGCAGGTTCATCCGCGCAGTTGCGGTCGTGAACGTCGGCCTCTCCTGAGCATCCGAGACAGATGCGCAGCTGGCGTATTCACGTTAGCACCTTGGGCCAACCGCGCCCAGCGATGTGGCCGGAAGATAAGGCGAGAGGCGATACGGGCGGGGAGTACAGGGGAGACGAGATAGCAGCAGTGTCAACGCTGGAGAGATCCTTCCAAGAGAAAAGGTGTTGCGGGCATTATCATAATGATAACGACAGCCCCGTTGATATCATTTCAGCCCCTGAAACTGACCTTTGATGATAATTCTCACCGATGCCGAGATATCGTCTCTGATTATTATCACCTTGCTATTATATCGCTTGGCCACCCTATCCATCCTTTTATGGAATAAACCGCTGAAATAGCCGCTGATTGTGTGGGTGGCATCACACACTTTTGCCATTTATTAATATCTGCCTGCATTTTATTGGTTTGGCACGGTTATTGATTGCCTCATATCGACGCTAACCGACGCGCTCACCCACAACCGGGATGCTGGTGACATCGTGAGTGAAAGGGGAGCTATCCATATCTCATCCAATGATTGGGGCGAACGATGAAAGCAGTTAACGAATTAATCAAAGAGATCAGAGCACTCAAATCCAACTTGCATGAAAAAGATTTTCTGCTGACCTGGGAGCAAACGCCTCAGGAGTTGGAGCTGGTATTGAAACTGGCCGAATCCCTCAAGACCCTGCGTGCCGAAAATATCTGCACCAAACTGTTTAACAGCGGGCTCGGTATCTCGGTTTTCCGCGATAACTCCACCCGAACCCGCTTCTCTTACGCCTCCGCCCTGAACCTGCTCGGTCTGGCCCAGCAGGATCTGGATGAGGGCAAATCCCAGATCGCCCATGGCGAAACCGTCCGTGAAACGGCCAATATGATCTCGTTTTGCGCCGATGCCATCGGGATCCGTGACGATATGTTCCTCGGTGCCGGTAACGCCTATATGCGTGAAGTGGGCGCGGCACTGGACGAAGGGTTCGAGAAAGGTGTGTTGCCCCAGCGTCCGGCACTGGTCAACCTGCAGTGCGACATTGATCACCCGACCCAGTCGATGGCTGATCTCGCCTGGTTGCAGGAACACTTCGGCAGCCTGGAGAGCCTCAAGGGCAAGAAGATTGCGATGACCTGGGCTTACTCCCCCAGCTACGGCAAGCCGCTCTCCGTGCCGCAGGGCATCATCGGTCTGATGACCCGTTTCGGTATGGACGTGACCCTGGCCCACCCGGAGGGGTATGACCTGATCCCGGACGTGATCGAAGTAGCCAAAGAGAATGCCAAGGCATCTGGCGGCAGCTTCCGTCAGGTCACCTCCATGGAAGAGGCGTTCAAGGATGCCGACATCGTCTATCCCAAGTCCTGGGCCCCCTACAAGGTGATGGAGCAGCGCACCGAGCTGCTGCGTGCCAATGACCACGCTGGCCTGAAAGATCTGGAGAAACACTGTCTGGAGCAGAACGCCAAGCACAAGGATTGGCACTGCACCGAGGAGATGATGAAGCTCACCAAGGGTGGCGAAGCGCTCTATATGCACTGCCTGCCCGCCGATATTTCCGGCGTCTCCTGCAAAGAGGGCGAAGTAACCGAAGGGGTATTCGAGAAATACCGTATCGCCACTTACAAAGAGGCGAGCTGGAAGCCCTATATTATCGCCGCCATGATCATGGCCCGTAAATTCTCCGCCCCGGCAGAAACCCTGGAAAATCTGATTAAAGAGGCGCAAAAGCGGGTGAAATAAATAACGGTAGGGCAGGGTGAATATTCATCCTGCCCACACTGTCGAACCCATTATTTTGAGTTTTCTCTCCGTGGTATCTGAATAACGGATCTCCCGGCGAGGCAGCTCTTTGTCAGGTAACGCCTAGTGAGGTAAGCATGTCCCAATTTTCGCTGAAGATGGATATTGCCGATAACCGCTTTTTTACCGCCGAGCCATCTCCGCTGTTTTCTCGCGCCGAAGCACAAAAGGCTCGCGCTTTTCATAAAAAACTGGCCGGTTATGAGCCGACCCCATTGTGCGACCTGAAAGATCTGGCCGCCTATATCGGGGTGAAAAATATATTGGTCAAGGATGAGTCAAAGCGCTTTGGTCTCAATGCCTTCAAGATGCTGGGTGGCGTCTACGCCATTGCCAACCTGCTCTGTGAAAAGTATGGGGTGGCCATCGAGGATTTCTCCTTCGATCTCATCAAACGTACCATCAAGGAGCCGATGACCTTCGCCACTACCACAGATGGCAACCACGGTCGCGGCGTCGCCTGGGCCGCCAAGCAGGTGGGCCAGCATGCGGTGGTCTACATGCCCAAGGGCTCGGCCCAGGAGCGGGTTGACCACATCCTCAATCTCGGTGCCGAGTGCATCGTCACCGACATGAACTATGACGATACCGTGCGCCTGACCATGAAGATGGCCGAAGAGCGCGGCTGGCACATAGTGCAGGACACCGCCTGGGAGGGCTACACCAAGATCCCGACCTGGATCATGCAGGGTTACTCCACTCTGGCCGACGAAGCGGTCGAGCAGATGCAGGATATGGGCATCAAGCAGCCGACCCACGTGCTGCTGCAGGCCGGGGTCGGGGCGCTGGCGGGCGGGGTGCTCGGTTATCTGGTGGACTGCTTCGGGGCGAAAAATCTGCACAGCATAGTGGTCGAGCCGGATCAGGCCGACTGCATCTACCGCTCCGGCGTGGCGGGGGAGATGGTCAACGTGGGTGGCGATATGCGCACCATCATGGCCGGTCTTGCCTGCGGTGAACCCAATCCGCTCGGCTGGCCGCTGCTCAGAAGCTGCACCACCCAGTTTATCTCCTGCCACGACAAGGTGTCGGCGCTGGGGATGAGAGTGCTCGGCAACCCTCTTGGCAATGACCCCCGCATCATCTCCGGCGAATCCGGCTCGGTCGGTACCGGCGTGTTGGCGGCGGTGCGTCACCACCCGGATCGCGCGGCGCTGATGGAACGTCTGGGGCTGGATAGCAACTCGGTCGTACTCATCATCAACACCGAAGGGGACACCGATGTGACCCACTACCGGGAAGTGGTGTGGGAAGGCAAACATCCTGCCTGCGATTAACCCCGGCTGTGAGTAATCCCTGCGAGAGCAGAGACACGAATTGAAGCATTGGTCGCGCCTCGTCAACGGGGCGCGGTAACGGGCACAGGGCGCTGCCGATAAACAGGCCGCGCACTCTCAGTTGTTATGGAGAATCACAATGAGCAAGCAAATTCCGTTTGAAATGGTGTTGGAGAAGGCCTACCAGTACAAGGCCGAAATGAGTCAGTTCCTGCGCGACATGATCGCCATCCCGAGCGAGAGCTGCGATGAAGAGCGCGTCGTACTGCGCATCAAGCAAGAGATGGAAAAAGTCGGCTTTGACAAGGTCGAGATTGACCCCATGGGCAACGTGCTGGGTTATATCGGCCACGGCCCGCACCTGATCGCCATGGATGCCCACATCGATACCGTCGGTGTCGGCAACATGGCCAACTGGAAGTTCGATCCCTATGAGGGGATGGAAGATCACGAGATCATTGGTGGTCGTGGCGCCTCCGATCAGGAAGGGGGCATGGCTTCCATGGTTTACGCGGGCAAGATCATCAAGGATCTGGGGCTGGAAGATCAGTACACCCTGCTGGTGACCGGTACCGTGCAGGAGGAGGATTGCGACGGTCTCTGCTGGCAGTACATCATCGAGCAGAGCAAGATCCGCCCCGAGTTTGTGGTCAGTACCGAGCCGACCGACTGCCAGATCTACCGTGGCCAGCGCGGCCGCATGGAGATCCGTGTGGAAGTGCAGGGGGTCAGTTGCCACGGCTCTGCGCCGGAGCGCGGTGACAACGCCATCTTCAAGATGGGCCCCATCCTCGGCGAGCTGCAGGAGCTGAGCCACAACCTCGGTCATGACGACTTCCTCGGTAAGGGTACCCTGACCGTCTCCGAGATCTTCTTCACTTCGCCAAGCCGCTGCGCCGTGGCAGACAGCTGCGCCGTCTCTATCGACCGCCGCCTCACCTGGGGCGAGACCTGGCAAGGGGCGCTCGACGAGATCCGTGCCCTGCCAGCGGTGCAAGCCGCCGGTGCCGAGGTCTCCATGTATCAGTACGACCGTCCGGCCTATACCGGTCTGGTCTACCCGACCGAGTGCTACTTCCCGACCTGGAAGGTGGAAGAGGATCACATCACCGTCAAAACCCTCTCCAAGGCTTATCGTGAGCTGTTCAACAAGGAGCCGGTGGTGGACAAGTGGACCTTCTCGACCAACGGGGTCTCCATCATGGGTCGCCACGGTATTCCGGTCATCGGTTTTGGCCCGGGTAAAGAGCCGGAGGCCCACGCCCCGAACGAGAAGACCTGGAAAGAGCATCTGGTCAAGTGCGCCGCCATGTACGCCGTGATCCCCATGCTCTATCTGGCCGAGCTGGACAAGTAAGGGGTCTGCCGGGTGGTGACTGCCATGGCCGCCCGGCTGTCGCAAGTGTGGCAAGTGCCCCGTCTCCATTGAGGCGGGGCTTTGCTGTTTGAAGTGATGTTCGAGGTGGTGGGAATGAAACGGCTGATCAAAAACGGTGTGCTGGTCGATGCGCAGGGTGAGTATCGTCAGGATCTGCTGATCGAGAACGGGGTGATCCGCGCGCGGGCCGCCGCTATCCAGCCCGATGGCGAGACCGAAGTGATCGATGCCAGCGGCTGTTATGTGATGCCGGGTGGCATCGACGTCCATACCCACTTCAACATCGATGTCGGCATTGCCCGCAGTTGCGATGACTTTTTCAGCGGTACCCGTGCTGCCGCCTGTGGTGGCACCACCACCATCGTCGATCACATGGGATTTGGCCCAGCGGGGTGCAATCTGCATCACCAGCTGGCCCGCTATCACGACTATGCCGCCGATCAGGCGGTTATCGACTACAGCTTTCACGGCGTTGTCCAGCATGTGGATGACGCCATCCTCCACGAGATGGCCGCCATGGTGCAGGAGCAGGGGATCAGCAGCTTCAAGCTCTATCTCACCTACCAGTACAAGCTGGGGGATCATGACGTGCTGCGCGCCCTGGCCCGCCTCAAGGAGGTGGGGGCGCTCGCCACCGTCCATCCCGAGAACGATGCCGCCATCGTGGCACGACGTGCGGCCCTATTGGCCGCAGGCCACTGTGAGCCCTGGTATCACCCGCAGAGTCGCCCGCTGGAGTGCGAAGCCGAGGCGGTGGCCCGGATGATCAATCTGGCGGGGCTCGCTGGCAATGCGCCACTCTATATCGTCCACCTCTCCAACGGCTTGGGGCTGGAGTATCTGAAACTGGCGCGCTGTCAGGGCCAGCCGGTCTGGGTGGAGACCTGCCCGCAATATCTGCTGCTCGATGAGCAGTGTTATTACAAGGAGAACGGGGTCGACTATCTGCTGAGCCCGCCGCTGCGCTCGCGCCGCGAGCAGGACAAGCTGTGGGTCGGCATCGCTGCTGGCGACATCGATACGGTGGCGACCGATCACTGCAACTTCTCCCACGCCCAGCGCATGACCCTGTCAGGCGGCGATTTCAGCCGCTGCCCCAACGGCTTGCCGGGCGTCGAGAACCGGATGCTGCTGCTGTTTGCCCACGGGGTGCTCGGAGGGCGCATCTCGCCATCACGCTTCGTGGCCCTCACCAGCGCCAACCCGGCGCGCCTGTTTGGCCTCTGGCCGCGCAAGGGCAACTTGCAACCGGGGGCCGACGCCGATCTGGTGATCATGGATCCCCGCGGTGACACCCTGATTTCTCACCCACTGCTGCATGACAACGGCGACTACAGCCCCTATGAGGGGATGCATTGCCCTAGCCAGATCAGGATGACCCTCAGTCGCGGCGAGATAGTGGCCCGCGACGGCGAATTTACCGGACAACGGGGGCATGGCCGGTTTTTGGCCAGAGCATCCTTTGATCCGGCCTTGGTGCCGGATCTGCACTCGCCTTGCCCCGCGGCTGCAGGCTGACAATCCGTTCGAAATACGCAAATCAACAAGGTTATGTGAACAACGAAAGGTGGGCCGGTATTGCGCCGGCTTGTCCCATCACTGGAGATAACAAGATGAAACAGAGAATCGTACTGGCCCTTGGCGGCAATGCGCTGGGCAACAACCTGCCCGAGCAGATGAAGGCGGTGCAGAGCACGGCGGGCACCATTGCCGACCTGATCGCCCAGGGGCATGAGGTGGTGGTGACCCACGGTAACGGCCCGCAGGTGGGGATGATCCAGCAGGCGTTCGAGGTGGCGGCCCGCCACGACCCCAAGGCGCCCCATCTGCCCATGTCGGTCTGCGTGGCCCTGAGTCAGGGTTATATCGGTTATGACCTGCAAAACGCCCTGCGCGAGGCCTTACTGGCGCGTGGTATTCACAAGCCGGTTGCCACTTTGGTGACCCAGGTGGAGGTGGATAAAAACGATCCCGCCTTCCTCGACCCGAGCAAACCCATCGGCGGTTTCTTCAGCAAGGAGGAGGCCGAGGCGTTGATGGCCAAGGGCGAGCGGCTAAAAGAGGATGCCGGCCGTGGCTATCGCCGGGTAGTGGCCTCTCCCAAACCCGTCGATATCATCGAGAAAGAGACCGTCTCTGCCATGCTGGCTGCCGGTCAGGTGGTGATCACCGTCGGTGGCGGCGGCATTCCGGTGCTGCGCGAGGGCAATCACCTGCGCGGTGCCAGCGCGGTGATCGACAAGGATTGGGCCAGTGCCAAGCTGGCGGAGCTTATCGACGCCGACATGTTGATCATCCTCACCGCGGTAGAGAAAGTGGCCATCAACTTCGGCAAGCCCGATGTGCAGTGGCTCGATCAGCTGAGCGTGGCCGATGCCAACAGCTTTATCGCACAGGGGCAGTTTGCCAAGGGATCCATGTTGCCCAAGGTGGAAGCGGCGCTCTCGTTTGCCACATCCCTGCCGGGGCGAAAATCCCTGATCACCTTGTTGGAGAAGGCCGCCGAGGGGATCGCTGGCAAGACCGGAACCCTTATCAGCCGCTAGGCGTTCCAGCTCGGGTTGAGTGTGATTGCGGGGGCCGTCGGCCCCCTTGTTCATTTTGGGGCAGTCATGGTCAGCAGAAGATGAGCGGCGTAAGATGGCCGCCTTCAAGCGCGGGCAAGACGCCGAGAGCAGACCCGGCGCAATGAGTGACAAGAGGTGAGTAACAAACAAATGAGCGGAAAGATCAATATGGCGGCGCTGGTGGGATTGATCCTGCTCACCGCCATCTGGAGTTACAGCTGGATCGTGATGAAGCAGGTGATGCTCTACGCGGGGGCCTTCGAGTTCACCGCCCTGCGCTGCCTGTGCGGATCTCTGGTCTTGTTGTTGGTATTGGCCCTGCGCGGTCGCCGTTATCTCAAACCCACCCCGTTTCGCTATACCCTCGCCATCGCCCTGTTCCAGACCTGCGGCATGGTGGGGTTGGCCCAGTGGGCGCTGATCAGCGGCGGTGCGGGCAAGGTGGCCATTCTGAGCTACACCATGCCGTTCTGGGTGGTGATCTTCGCGACGCTCTTTCTCGGCGAGCGGATGCGCAAGCTGCACTATCTAGCGGTCGGAGTGGCGGCCTGCGGGCTGCTGCTGGTGATCGAGCCCTGGCAGCTGCACCTGGATTCCATGAAGAGTGCGCTGCTGGGGATTGCCTCCGGTATCTGCTGGGGGATCAGCGCCATCATCGCCAAGCGGATGTATGCCCGCCACCCTTCGGTGGATTTGATGTCCCTCACCACCTGGCAGATGATCTACGCCACCCTGGTGATGGCCGTGGTGGCGGCGCTGGTGCCGGAGCGCCCCATTGACTGGCAGCCCTACGTGATGGGGGCGCTGGCTTATAGCGCCATCTTCGCCACGGCGCTGGCTTGGAGCCTCTGGCTGTTCGTGCTGAAAAAGCTGCCGGCGGGTATTGCCAGCCTCAGCACCCTGGCGGTGCCGGTGACTGGTGTGCTGCTCTCCTGGTGGCTGCTGGGGGAAAACCCGGGGCCGGTGGAAGGGAGCGGCATCGCCCTTATCGTGCTGGCATTGTTGGTGATCAGTCGCAAGGGCAAACGCTCAGTGGTATCGGTGGCGGGGGAGACCCGTATCAAGCACGGTTGAGCCGATTGCTGGCAATGT